>NZ_CBDKZH010000048.1:9170-10365 GCF_965300815.1 Leuconostoc sp. | reverse complement strand
CCAATCCAGTGACAAAGAAGCCAAAATTCAAAATTCACGCATGAAACCCATTATTTTTGTGCCTGGTTCTAGTGCTACAATCAACCGATTTGACGATTTATTTAAAGAGTTAAATGCCACTGGGCCCGTGCATAGTATTCTTAAGGTCCAAGTCAACGAGAATAATCAACTCGTTTTCCATGGCAAGCTCAATCCGAGAGATCGCCAACCTTTTATTGTTGTCGGCTTCCAAGATAATCGCGACGGCTATAGCAATATTAAAAAACAAACTAAATGGTTAAACCTCGCCTTAACCGAAATTCAAAATCGTTATCATTTCCGAGACTTTTCTGCCATTGGTCATTCCAACGGCGGTCTCGTTTGGACAAATTATTTAGAACAAGATTACGCAGCATCGTCCTTTAATATTCCGACGCTCATGACCCTGGGTACACCGTTTAACTTCTCTGAAACCTCCATGCAACGCCGGACTGAAATGCTCAATGATTTCATCGCTGATAACAATCAATTGCCCGACAATTTAGTCATGTACTCAGTTGCAGGGACTGATGACTATACCGATGACGGGATTGTCCCCGTTGAAAGTGTCTTGGCTGGTAAATATATTTATCAAAACAAAGTCAAATCATATACGCAAATTACCGTTTCTGGGGCAAATGCGCAACATTCGAGTTTGCCCGAAAATCCGGAAGTCGTCAACCTGATTCAAACCAAAGTCATTAAAGCCGGCCAACGTCCCGGTCAACGATAAAAAGCACGCTATCCTTGTTAAATAAGGACAGCGTGCTTTTTTATCATGATAAGCGGTTTAGGCACCGCCGCGCTTTTTGTTTGACTTACGTACTGCACGCATTTCTTCACGCTTGGCAATACGACGATCCATTTGATTTTTCCGTTGGATAGCTGACTTAATTTGACGCTTATAGCCCGGCTTCACAACCTTCTTCTTCTTTTTAACCATTCCCACCATCGTTGGGTCAAGCTTTCTAGTTGTCGCAACACGTTGTGTTCGCGCACGGCGATCTTTTACCGGCACGAATTCCCCGTTTTTCAACTGCATGGCCTTGAAATCAATGCCCAAAGCTTCAAGCTCTGCCACTTCATCTTCTTCATCTGGGCCATACAATGTAATCGCCAAACCAGGCATGCCATTACGGCCTGTTCGCCCAACACGATGAACGAAGAATTCAAGTTC
>NZ_CBDKZH010000048.1:0-9070 GCF_965300815.1 Leuconostoc sp. | reverse complement strand
GGCCAAATAAGGGTTCCCCGTCGTTAAGACTTGGTAAATCACATCGTTTTTATCTTTTGACTTTGTGGCTAACAACCAATTTTCAATCGTGTCAGCAATGACTGTTGAGACTGGAATCGCTTCAAAAAGCGGGTTTGCCATATATTTCTTTAAGAACGGCTTGAGCTTTTCTGGCATTGTAGCACTAAAGACCAATGTCTGTAGGTCTTTTGGCATTGCACCGGCGATATAATCTACTTCTGTCAAGAAGCCCATGTCAAGGGTCATATCCGCTTCATCGACGACCATGGTGTGCACAGCATGTAGCTTCAAGGCACCAGATTCAACCAAATCTTTAATTCGGCCAGGTGTCCCGATAACAATTTGTGGTTGGTTGTTTTCCAACTGCTTGATTTGACGGAGCTTATCTGTCCCACCAACATATTCAGCAATTGTAATATCGGGATTGAGCTGTGACGCAAAGTCCTTGGCTGCTTTTGTAATTTGAGCAGCCAATTCACGTGACGGCGTTGTAATGACTGCTTGTACGTATTGGCGGTCTTGTTCTAATTGGTTAAAAATGGGAATCAAAAAGGTATGCGTCTTCCCTGAACCTGTTTGTGATTGGCCAACGACATCTTTGCCTTGCAAGATCGCTGGAATTAATTTTGCTTGGACAGGGGTTGGCTTGGTAAAGCCAATCTTAGTCAACGCAATAATGATTTCTGGTTTTAAATTAAATTGTCCAAATTGGTTTGCAGTTTCTGCCATCAATTTTCTCTACTTTCATTCTACTCAGCTTGTGGCTGAGGTAACTTCTTTGTCGCCGCCTTGTTCAAGCAAAGCAGCATTGACACTATTGATCAAACGTTCAATATCTTCAGCGGTTTGTGCCCAGGCACCAGAGGCCATTGGATGGCCTCCACCCTCAAATTGGTTCGCAATTTTGTTAATGACGATCGTCCGTGAACGGAGCCGCACACGATAATTGCCTTCATCTTGTTCTTCAAAAATTGCCCACGCCTTAACTTTGTCAATTGTTGCCGGCAATGGCACAACAAACGCCGTGCCTGAATCTTGCAGATCAAATTGTTCCAAGAGTGCTTTGGTTAAGACCACATAGGCAAATCCTGATGGTAAAATCGTGAGGTTTTGCAGCACATAACCCGACAATTTAGCAGCATTTTCCGAAATTGTTGACATATGGTGCAAAACAGCTTCGTAATCGAAGTCATAACCAAATAATTCTGATACCACGCGGAAAGTTTCTTGATCCATACTGTACATGAAACGTCCAGTATCACCGACAATACCAATATACAATAAACGAGCCGCCTTAGCGTTCATAACCAAACCTTGGTCTTTGAGCGCTTCATAGAATTCATAAATCATCGTACTTGTCGCTGATTTACCTGCTTCAACCCATTGCCAATCCCCATAAGGTTCATCATTGGGATGATGGTCGATTTTAATAATTTCTAATCCGTTTGGCCATCTTTGATCATCGATTCGTGGCGCATTGGCGGTGTCCACCACAAGGACCAACGCATCACGATACATTTTATCGGGCACGTCATCCATAAAGGTGTCATCTTCACTCATCCAAGCTAAGCCTTGGACAGCCTTCCCAACTGCATAAATCTGCTTGTCTGGAAAACTAGCTTCTAAAATCGCCTTTAAGCCCAATTGCGCACCGTACGCATCAGGATCCGGGCGTTGGTGGCGATGAATAATAATGGTGTCATATCGCTTTATTTCTGCTAATATTTGTTCTTCAATTGCTGACATTAATCTATCTTTCTCGTGTTATCTTAAATTTATCGTGACTATATGTATACTAGTATAACATGTTTAAAACAAGGTCATTTCTTCAAAACCGCTTGGCTGTAAATTACTCATTGACAGTCCTAATAAACGAATGGCATACGGGCCTGTTACCACCTCATCAAAAATCGCTTGAGCTGTATTCACCAAGAGGTCTTCAGCAAGCAACCAAGGTTCTACCTGTGTGATTGCCCGGGTTGTGGTATGGAATTTTTCATCCCGAATTTTAACATTTAACGTCCGGCCAACCAACCCACGAGCCTTCAAAGCCGCAATCATACCACTCGCTAACTTTTTAAATTCGGCACGTACCAGTTCATCATGGTGTAAAAACTGCGCAAAAGTTTCCTCTTTACCCACTGATTGTTGTTGGCGTTGCCACTTGACTTCACCAAAATGGACGCCACGCGCCTGCCAATAAAGATTTTCACCCAACTTACCAAACTGCGCCACTAACGTTTCGCGTGATAGTTGCCGTAACGTGGCACCATCAAGTACATTAAGGGCTGCTAACTTAGCTTGCGTTTTCTCACCGACCCCGCGAAATTCACCAATCGGTAAATGATCTAAAAAAGCCAGGCGGTTTTCCGGCGTAATCACCGTCACGCCGTTTGGCTTATTAAATTCAGATCCCAACTTCGCTAATAGTTTGTTATACGATACGCCCACCGAACTAGTTAATCGTGTTTGTTTATAGATGTCATGCCGTAACTGTGCGGCCAGCATTGCGCCTGACAACGCATTGTCGGTCACATCTAAGTAGGCCTCATCATACGCCACCGGCTCAATTTTTGGCGTAATTGTCCGAAAAACAGCATGAATTTGCTTAGAAATGGCTTTATATTTGGCAAAATCAGGGATCAGAAAGATCCCGTCTGGCGCTAAACGCCGCGCTTCTGCGGATCGCATGGCCGAATGAATGCCAAGTTGGCGCGCGACATAGTTCGCCGTCGTCACCACCCCACGACCCCCAGTTTCTGCTGGATCACGCGAAATAATTAATGGCTGATGGCGTAATGCCGGATTGTCACGCATCTCAACTTGGGCATAGAAGGCATCGATATCAACATGGAGAATTTTACGTGTATCGGTTGTCAATAAAAGCTCTGTCATATCCCTATCTTATCACATTTAACGAACATAGGTTCGCACAACGTGGCCAAATGCCATAAAAAAACCCCTGACCGAAGAGGGCAATGGTCAGGGGATGATAACCGTAGCTATCGATTTATCAATCAGTAATTGGGGGGGCTGATTGAAACATTACTAGGGGAGTAATGAAACTCAAATATCTTTGAGTATGTTTTTATTATATACCTTCATGCGATTTTTGCATATATCACAACTTTTGCTATTATATTACGCCTCTATGACAAGTCCATATCCCATATTATTTTCCCGTGTCCCAAAAAAATCCGGTGGAATTGCAGGTATTTTAATATAAAAAAGACACCTCACGGGGTGTTTTCTCGGATTATACGTCGCGACGACGTTCCTTGATACGTGCTGCCTTACCTTGCAAAGCGCGGAGGTAGTACAACTTGGCACGACGAACGGCACCATAGCGTACAACTTCAATCTTATCAACACGTGGTGAGTGCAATGGGAACGTACGTTCCACACCAACACCAGATGAGATCTTACGCACTGTGTAAGTTGCTTGAATACCAGCACCCTTACGCTTGATAACAACACCTTCGAACAATTGGATACGTTCACGTGAACCTTCGACGATCTTAGCGTACACTTTAACAGTGTCACCAGCGCGGAAGTCAGGGATGTCAGAACGCAATTGTACTGATGTAACGTTTTCTAAAATACTGTTTTGACGCATTGGTCATTCTCCTAGCCGACAATCTTACACTTGCCCTCAGGCTAAACGCACAGCGGATTGTCGTTAATATTGCCTTACGGCTTTCCTTAGTGTAACAAATAATTCATGCCATGTCTAGCACTATTTTGTATAAGTCATCAAATCTGCTGTGATCGTGTCAATTTTGGCTTGTGAAGCAGCTTGTGAATCAGAAGTGACCCCAATATAGAACTTCAGCTTTGGTTCAGTCCCTGATGGGCGCACAGCCACCCATGAGCCGTCAGCTAACCAATACTTCAAGACATTAGCTTTTGGCTGTGTCAATGTTGTGACTTGGCCGTCAGCATCAGTTTCTAGACCAGTTGAGAAGTCTTGCACGCGGCTAACAGCAAT
The DNA here is from genome assembly GCF_965300815.1 of Leuconostoc sp. Lineage (NCBI taxonomy): Bacteria > Bacillati > Bacillota > Bacilli > Lactobacillales > Lactobacillaceae > Leuconostoc > Leuconostoc sp. Next base: position 5,061 of record NZ_CBDKZH010000048.1, on the reverse strand, counting down.
CCCTCCAATCGTTTCCGGTTGATGATCACGGAACTTGGCAATGATTTTTGCCATATCGTCATTACCATGCACACCTGGGAAGTCCAAACTAATCGTCTTTTCTTCAAAATAGCCGTACTTATCAAACAAGGCTTGCAAACCATCTGCAAATGTTTGGCCTTGTGACTTATAGTAAGCCGCTACTACTGCAAACAACACGGGGGCTTGAATGGCAACTATATCGTGGACAAAAGGCTTAACGAGGTAGCCAAAACTCTCTTCAAAACCAAATAAGAACGTCTTTTCTTGTGTTGCTTCATATTCGTCAATGGTTGCCGCGATGTACTTAAAGCCAGTCAACACATCAGCTGTTGTCACGCCAAAGCTCTCAGCAATCTTTGAGGCAAAACGTGACGACACAATTGACGTCACAATCGCCCCATTATCTGGCAATGTGCCGGTGTTTTGCTTAGCCGTTAACAAATAATTCACCAAAACAGCGGCAATTTGGTTACCAGTCAAGACTTGGAAAGTTCCATCGGCTAAACGAACAGCAGCCCCCATCCGATCAGCATCGGGATCTGTGGCAACGACCGCATCGGCACCTGTTTCCTTAGCGTAAGCAATGGCCATTTCTAATGCCGCTGCATCTTCTGGGTTTGGCTTGGCAACAGTTGGAAAGTCGCCATCAATCACAGCTTGTTCTTTCACAATCGTATAGTTGGTAAAGCCTGCTTGTTGCAAAGCCTTTTCCCCAATGTATTGCCCGGTGCCGTGAAGTGGTGAGTAGACAAACTTTAACGATTGCCCTTCTTTAGCAACCAATTCAGGATCAACCGTGACTGTCTTCATAGCTGCCAAATATTGCTCGTCAATGGCTTGATCAATCACTTCAACGTAAGTTTGGTCTTCATCAAGGGCAATATTAAAGATATCAGAAATGCCCGCTAATTCGTTAACAACCGCATCAACGGCTTCCGGTACCATTTGGCCACCATCTTCACCATAAACCTTATAGCCATTGTATTCCTTGGGATTGTGTGATGCCGTAATCATGATACCAGCAAATGTCCCCAATTCTCGCACAGCAAAAGACAGTTCCGGCGTTGGCCGCAAGCTGCTAAAGAGATAGACTTTGATTTGATGTGCTGACAAAACTTTAGCTGCGTCAGCTGCAAATTCAGGTGAAAAATGGCGTGAATCAAAGCTAATCACAACGCCACGCTTTTTCGCTTCTTCCCCTTGTGACGCAATATAACGCGCTAAGGCTTCGGTAACTTGGCGTACCGTGAAGATGTTCATTCGGTTAGTTCCCGCACCCAAAACACCACGCATACCTGCTGTTCCAAAGCTCAAATTTTGATAAAAAGCTTCTTCTTGCTGCTCTGGTGTATATGAGGCAAGCTCATCGGCCAAATAGTCAGGCAAATCTGCCGCTTGCCACTGTGCTAAAGTTTCTTGATAATGCATGATTTTCTCCTATAACTTATCTCATCATAATTATAACAAAAGCAACCTATTTCCGAAGTAATAAGTTCAAGACGGCGCGTCGTAACTTTGGTGAACGTAACCCAACAATCAAGGCAACCGCTATGACCACCAGCCCAATCGTGAGCCATTCGTGCGGGATGGCCAAATGGCCGATAAAATAACCCAGGGATGTGATGGTAAACGCCCATAAAAAGCTAGCAAACGCTGCCATTTTAATATAACTGGCAAAAGGCAATCCCAAACGTTGCGCCAACAATGGTACCGCCACGCGAATAAACGGTAAAAAGCGCCCTAATACAATGAACAATAACCACCGTTTGGGATGGAAATCGACTGCCAAGCGATCAATGACGCCGCCCGATAGATACTTTTTTAAAAAGGGAATACGACCAATCTGTCGGGTTAAAAAGCCCCCAAACCAGTAGTTCACAGCATCACCACAAAGTGACGCCAAACCAAACACCAAACAATCTGCTAATAGCTCCCACAGATTATGATGTAAGCCTGCAACACTCCCTACCGATGTCAAAATCGTATCGCCAGGAATAAAACCCGTGACAATACCGGCTGTTTCAATAAAAATTAGCAGAAACATCACGACAAATTTTGACCACGCAAAGGCTTGATCTGCTGACAGAATATGATTAATGACAGTTGGTAAGTTTGTAGCTAATATGATCATAGACAGGCCCTTTTCCTTGCCTTAATTATATACTAAAAAAAGCGCCAAAGCGCTTTGGTTACATTAAGCCTGTGTATTGAAAATTTCTTTATCGTTTTCAGTGACTTTGAATTGCTTTGTCGCAAAGTCAGCTGTCAAAACGGCAGTTGTTTGACCATCAGCTGATGTACGTGTAATTGTCAAATCATTGTCACCGTTGTTTTCAACCTTAATCTCACCATCAAGATCAAAGGCTGAGCTTGTGTTACGGAAGCGAAGCAAGTCAAACAAGTTTGACACAACTGGACGCTTAACTGTTTCAGCAATTTCTTCAAGGTCGTAATAGTGACGGTTGATGTTACGGCCTTCCTTTGTGCTTTCCAACAATTCAAGGTCGTTTTCACCTGCCAACAAACCAACGTAATAAACTTGTGGGATACCTGGTGCAAAGATTTGTGTCGCACGTGCTAGCAAGTAAGCGGCATCGTCATTACCCAAAGCTGAGTAATAAGTTGTATTAATTTGGTAAATATCCAAGTTATTGTAGGCTGCTGATGAGAAGATCTTCTTCACGTTAGCCCCAACCTTGTACATTTCTTCCGTTGTAAAGTCTGTTTCTTCTTGTGTCAACAAGTCCTTGGCATCAACAACACCAATACCATCGTGTGTATCCAATGTTGTAAATTGCTTCATTGGGCTTTGACGCAACCAGTCAGCCAAACGGTTTGTCTTACCTGAATAAAGTGAGTACAACGTAATCAATGGCAACGCAAAGTCATATGAATACATGTCGTGATCCGTAATCTTGCGCACAATCTTGTAGTGTTCATGGATTTCTGGCAAAACTTCAGAACCTTCTGCTGCCAAGATTTCACGTACTTCGTTCAAAACGTCCCAGATTTCTGGTTCAACGAAGAAGTCGTTTGTATCCAACTTCTTGATAGCGTAAGCAAAGGCATCCAAACGAATCACTGACGCACCATGACGGGCAAGGTTAATCAATGAATCCTTGATGAATTGCTTTGTCACTGGCTTTGTGACATCCAAATCCATTTGTTGGTCACCGAATGTGTTCCAAACTTGGTCTGTTGTGCCGTCCGCAAATGTTACGGGCGCAAATGGTGCCTTATCCTTACGCTTATAAATCAAATCGATATCTTCGGCTGTTGGACGGTTTTCAGGCCAGAATTCAGAATACTTCAAGAACATGTCATAGTATTCTGAGTCTTCCTTCTTTTCTAAGAAGTCTTGGAAATACTTTGATTGTGGTGAAATGTGGTTCAACATGAAGTCAAACATCAAGTAGTACTTCTCAGCTAACTTGTCAATGTCAGACCAGTCCCCAAACTTTGGATCAACTGTTTCATATTCTTCAGGGGCAAAGCCACGGTCGCCTGTTGATGGGAAGAATGGCAAAACGTGGACACCACCAACAACACCATCCAATTCATTTGACAACACTTGATCTAATTCCTTCAAATTCTTACCAAGTGAGTCAGCATATGTAATGAGCATCACTTCATTGGTGAGCTTTTTCATGTTCGTTCTCCTTTATTTACGCTTAATTACGCTGTTTATTGTTCAGTTCATGCTACTTGTATGGCGCCGCAAGTTGGCGCCCAATATGATTTTAAGCCTTCTTTTTGCGGTTGATAATCAAGGTGATAACCGTTAAACCAAGTAGGATAAAGGCCAAAACCGGTGTTGTTGTATAAGCTGCGGAATCCGCATTACGTGTTGGATTTCCCAAAATACCCGACATCAGTGACAAGACAAATGGTTCAACGAACACGCCAACGTTAAAGCCAATCAAGATAATTGATGTGACCAATGGTTGCTTTTTCAAAGGTGCCAATTGTGGTAATTGACTAAAAATAAATGGTGAGATCAGTTGCATTGGGAAACCAATCAACAAAACCCCAATTGTCAAAATAATAAAATTTTGGTTTGAAAAGGCCACTAAGAAGTTTGAGACCGCCATCAACAATAGGCCAACCTGTAACGTATAACGACCAAAGATTTTTTGAACTGTCCCATACAAGATACCACCCATCATAGCCGCAACCAGCATGAAGGAAAGAATCGTTGAAACCACCATACCGTTAACCCCAACATTTTGAGCCATGAATGGGAAACTCAATTGAATGGCCATATAGTCAATTACCAAGAAGGCTGCAAAGAATGCCAAGACCCAAACCATTGGGCTCATCTTAGTTGCTGGACGAATAGCTGGCGTTGCCTTGTCATCTTTTGCTTCTGCTTCCGCCTCTGCTTCATTGATCATGTCTGATGTTTCAGGCACTTGACGATAAAAGAGGTAAAGAATTGGGAAGGCTAAGAGATAAACCAAGAAAGTCATTTGCCAACCAAAGGCCAACAACAGTCCGGCAATAAACGTCAAAACTGCTTGACCAATTTGTTCAACCGCAGCACGCCAGCCCAACATCGTTGCTCGCGTTTGGCCTTGGTACATCACTGCAATCATTGACACAGCCAATGAATTGAAAATACCTAAACCAGCCCCGAGGACCATGCGTGATACTAAAATAACGGGATAAGATGCGACGAACAATGGCACCGCACCTGCAACACCGACCAAAATCATCCCCAGCGCAATTGTCTTCTTATCCCCCAACTTTGCTGCGATAAAAGCACTAAATAGGACAAATATCGTCACAAAGATAGATGGTGTTGTTGATAACGCTTGCGCCTCCGTTGCCGTAACGCCAAGGGCTTCTGCCATTTGTGGCAAGGCACCGTTGATGGCGTAAGCACTTGTTAACATAAATGAAATACCTAAAAAGGCAATTTTAGTGAGCCATTTATCCTGACTTCTCATGACATTCTCCTCAAAATCTGATTAAAACCGGTTCCAATTTTTTCAAACAAAACAGGCTTTGTGCATTTCTACACAAGTAATTATAATATCC
>NZ_CBDKZH010000047.1:0-10410 GCF_965300815.1 Leuconostoc sp. | reverse complement strand
CGCTAATTTACGATCAGCCCAGCGTGCGACTAATGACAGACCGTAATTCAAGACGAAGTAGACCAGCGTAATCACAATCAATACTGGAATAATATACGTCGAGTTCTGCGCATAAACAATCTGGCCACGATACATCAATTCGGCCAACACAATTCCCATTGCCAAACTGGTATCCTTCACCAATGAAATCAATTGCGAAATAATTGGTGGAATCATTTTCTTATAAGCTTGTGGCAAAATGATATAAATCATCGTTTGCATATTACTCAAGCCGTTCGCACGCGCACCTTCAAATTGGCCAATATCAACTGATTCCAAGCCACCACGCACAATTTCAGCCAACATCGCTGATTCAAATGTACTCATCGCAATGATGGTAGCCCAAAAGACTGATAAGTGAATCCCAATCTTTGGCAACGCAAAGTAAACAAAGAAAATAATTAACAACAGCGGCAAATTACGAATCACGTTATTGATCGTACCGACAAATTTTGAAAAATAAGGGATGCGTTCAAATTGAATAATCCCGACAATTGAGCCAAAAATCAAACTCAAAATAACTGAAATGAGGGATACGCCAACTGTGATCCCCAGGCCGCCTAATAAATACGTCACATTTTGTGGTGTAAAGGCACTAAAAAATCCTAATGTCGCCATAATTCCTCCTTACGCTGCCTGCTTGAGCTTACGCTCAAGGTGCTGCATATAGTAACTCAACGGTAAGGTAATGATGAGGTATAAGATACCGACAATGATATAAGTGCTAAACGTTTCAAACGTATTGGCCGCAATCATATTACCTTGATACATCAAGTCCAAACCACCGACAAAGGCTAAAATAGATGAGTTTTTAACCAAATTGATAAATTGGTTACCGAGTGATGGTAAGGCCACACGGAACGCCTGTGGCAAAACAATATGGCGCATTGCTTGCGCAAATGACAACCCATTTGCTCGCGCACCTTCCATTTGTCCACCATTAACCGCCAAAATACCTGCACGGACAGTTTCGGCAATAAACGCTGACGTATACAACATCAACGCGACCGTTCCTGAGACGAAACCACTCATTTTAACGTACTGTGACACGACCAAGAAGAAGAAGAACGTAATCACCAAAAGTGGAATATTTCGGAAAACTTGGACATAAATGTTACCAATGCGACGAACCCACGTCTGTGGCATCACTTGCATCACCGCAAACACTGTCCCTAAAATCAAGGATCCCACCAGCGCAATCACACTCGATAGTAGCGTGTAACCAAAGCCCTGCATCAAAGTTGGAAAATTATTCTGTAACAATTCAATCATCACTTTGCCTCCAAACTGTGCCAGTCAAGACCAGGAACATCACTGAACCACTTTTTAATTAATTCATTGTAGACACCATTCTTTTTGATCGTTGCCAATGCCTTATTGGCTTCGCGAATCATTGGGCCTTGATCATTATCAAAGGCAATCCCGTAAGGGCCATGTGTAAATGTGCCACCAGCAATATGATACTCTGGGTTTTCAGTTGCAAAACCATACAAGATCGCGTTATCAGTTGACATCGCTTGCCCTTGACCACTCTTCAACGCTTGCATACCTGTGGCGTAGTCTTGCACTGCCAAAACCTTTGCCTTAGGCGCAAACTTCTTAATTTCAGTCGCAGCAGTTGTCCCCACGACCACAATAATCGTGTACTTTGAATCATTCATATCTTTAACAGAGTGAATGCCAGAGTCTTTTTTCACCAAGATTGATTGTCCGGCGTCAAAATATGGCTTAGTAAAGTCAATAATCTTTTCACGTTCTGGCGTAATTGTCATCGTTGAGACAGAGCCATCAATATTAGTGTTCTTCAACAGCTGCATCTTAGAAGATGCTGATACTGGGATAAACTGTGCTGACATTGGCACGCCAGTTTGTTTTGAAATTTGCACCGTCAAGGCTTTGGCAATATCGACGTCAAAGCCTTCTGGTGTCCCTGTTTTGGTATTCATCAGACCAAATAACTTGGTATCTGCTTTAACACCCCAGACAATACGACCCAGTCGTTCAACACGCGCCAACGTGTCTTCGTGTTCTGAATTTTTCTTAGCTGTGGCTGTTGCCCACATTAAACCGAGGACAATAACGGCAGCTAAAACAATTGTTGCAATAATGCCAAATTGTCGTTTTTTAGCTTTTTCCATAATTTACTGTGCGTTCAGATTACTCTCAAACGCCCCTCCTCTATTCTTAATGATGTTCAACTTGGCTCAAGAACTTCTTGGCACGTGCTTCCTTTGGATTATCAAAGAATGCCTGAGTTGTGCTGTCTTCCAAAATTTGCCCATCAGCCATGAAGATCACGCGATCAGCCACCGCCTTGGCAAAACTCATTTCGTGTGTCACGACAAGCATTGTCATAGATGAATCTTTGGCAATATCTCGCATAACATCCAACACATCACCGATCATTTCTGGATCCAATGCTGAAGTTGGTTCATCAAACAACAGGGCTTTTGGCTTCATCGCCAGTGAACGCGCAATGGCCACACGTTGCTTTTGACCACCAGACAATTCAGATGGCATATTCGCTGCTTTGTCGGCCAAACCAACTTTTTCAAGCAACTCCTTCGCAATTTTTTTGTTTTCCGCTTCATCACGCTTCAACACCAAACGCGGTGCCAGCATGATATTTTCTAATGTTGATTTATTGTTATATAAATTGAAATGCTGGAACACCATCCCAACATTCTTACGGATACGGTTCATATCCGTTTTTGGATCGTGTAGATCAAAATCATTGACCAGCAACTGACCTTCTTGAATTTCTTCCAATCCATTGATTGTCCGAATCAACGTTGACTTTCCTGACCCAGATGGGCCAATCAACACAACAGTCTCACCTTCATCAATCTTCAAATTGATATTTTTTAATGCGTGAAAGTTGCCATAGTACTTCTCAACATTTTTGAATTCAATCATTGACATGAATAAATTTCTCCTTTTTCTCGCAAGTGCTTTAACACGGCACACGGTCCCGATACAAAAAAGGACGATTATCGTGCAATACGCAGGCATATTACACGATTCGCCCCAGTCTGCTCATACTTCTATTCTACGTGTCACCCGACATTTTAAATTAATCCATGGCAGGAAACGTGACATAAAAATGTGAATTTCTTAACATTACACCCGGTCAACTAACTGCCGTCTCATCATCTGTCATCCCTTGCAAACGATATAGGTCATAGTAACGGCCGCGTTGCGCCAGTAACGCATCATGCGTCCCCCGCTCGACCACTTCGCCTTTATCTAACACGAGAATTAAGTCAGCATCCTTGATGGTCGACAAGCGGTGCGCAATCGCAATGGTTGTCCGATTCTGGCGCATTTTCCGGAGTGATTGTTGAATCAATACTTCCGTCTCTGTGTCCACATTGGCGGTCGCTTCATCTAAAATCAAAATTTTTGGATCTTTCACAATCGTTCGGGCAAAACTAATCAACTGCTTTTCCCCAGCTGAGAAGCCTGAACCGCCTTCTTGTACTTTGGCATGATATTGATCGTCCAGCTCATCAATAAAACTATCTGCCCCAACGAATTCAGCAGCCTTAATAATCTGGTCGTCGGAAATCGTATCATCATACATCCGAATGTTAGAGGCGACATCCCCATAAAACATAAACGGTTCTTGCAACACCAAGCCCATTTTTTGACGCAAATCAACGGGATCAATATCCCGAATATCCTGCCCATCGAGCAAAATTTCCCCACTTTGAAAATCGTAAAAGCGCATCAATGTGTTAATCGTTGACGATTTACCGGAACCGGTATGACCAACCAAGGCCACGGTATCGCCAGGATTCGCTGTAAAGGTCAAATCCTTTAAAATTGGATGCTGTCCATCATAACTAAAGTTGACATGTTTAAATTCAATTTTTCCTTGAGTAATTTGCTTATCTGCACCTGGATTTTGCGCTGGGGCATACGTGTCATCATCCAAAATGCCCAAAACACGATAACCAGAAACCAAGCCTTCTTGGAAAGGACTAAACAAATTCATCACATTTTCTAATGGACTAAAAATATTATTTAAATAGGTAGTAAACGCATAAATCACCCCAGCTGAAACGGCAGTGGTCATCGACAAAACCCCGAAGTACCAGAGGACCAGCACCATTGCGCCCCCTAACATCAAATCAATCATCGGCTCTAATAACAACGCATCAGCTTTAATCATTTTAAAACGCGCATTGAAATATTCACCGTTGACCTTGGCAAAGGCCTTTTTAAACCGATCTTCTTGGTAAAATTCTTGAATAACATCAATTCCGGTAATACTTTCGGCAATTTTAGCATTCAAATGTGAGAGGCGTTCACGCATATGACGGAAAAGACTCGATGAGAAACGCTGGTATAACACCACCGAAATGACAATAAACGGCACCACGACTAGCATCAGCAACGTGGCTTTCACACTCACCGTCAGCATCCCGATATAAGCACCAATCATGCTCATCACCACAAAGGTTAATTCCATGAAAAAGCGCCAAAAATCCGCTAATGAAGCCGTATCATTGTTCACGCGCGTCACCAAAGATCCCGCCGGCACGCGATCAAAGAAACGCATCCCTAAGGTGTGCAACTTCTCAAAGACCTTGACGCGGATATCTTCTAACGCATATTCTGCGGCCACCGTGAAATAATAGGCATTCAGACCATCCGTAATAGCTTGACAGACCCGAATAGCGGCGACTAACAGGGCAAAGCTCCACATGATTTGGATGGTGATATTGTCCCCTTGATGCAGGTAAGTCGTCATATAGTAAGCAATCACACGTGGTGCGGCTGCTTGCAAGAGCGCAAAGACACCACCAATTGCAAGGGCGACAAAAAACATCTGGCGAAAGGGCTTTGCTTGTTTCATCAACGTGGTAATCACCCGAATTTGTGTTTTGAGCGGAATACTTTTCGCCCAGACTGATTCATTATTTTCAGACATCAGCGCCCGCCTTTCCATCTAATTTTTCTTCTAATTCTGTTGCTAATTGTTGTTGGCGATACATCTCGGCATACCAGCCATCTCTGGCCATTAACTCGGCATGGGTGCCGCGTTCTTTAATACGGCCTTGGTCAAACACAATAATCTCATCGGCATTCATCACCGAACTCATCCGATGCGCGGCAATAATTGTCGTTTTCCCTTGGCGATCGGCCTTCAAGGCTTGTAAGATTTGCTTTTCCGTCCGCGCATCAACGGCTGACAAGGCATCATCTAAAATTAAAATTTCCGGATCAATAATTAACGCACGCGCAATCGCCAAACGTTGCTTTTGGCCACCAGATAAGCTCACCCCATGTTCACCAACTTCGGTGTCGTAACCGGCCGGCAACGCTAAGACATCTTCATGAAAGGCGGCTTTTTTAGCCGCGGCTTCGACCACCGCTTGTGTCTCATCAATATTAGCAAATCGAATATTGTCACGAATTGTTGTCGAGAATAGGAAATTTTCCTGCGCCACATAACCAATCGCGCGTAAATACGCCGCAAAAGTGTAATCCTTAATGTCCGTACCACCCACTTTAATCGTGCCTTGATAGTCATCAAATTGCCGCAATAACAACTTCAATAATGTAGTTTTTCCTGAACCAACACGCCCGACAATGCCCAAAGTTTCACCGGCTTTAACTGTAAAGTTAATGTGCTCTAAGGCCAAATTTGCCGCGTCATCATCAGGATAACTAAACGCGGTCACATCAATGACCAAGTCACCCGTTGCCCGTGTCGTGACCGCATCTGGCTTTTCGACCACCGCAGATTTTTCAGACAAAATGTTTTGGACACGAATATATGACGCATTTCCACGTTCCAAGACGTTAAATAACTGCCCCAAACCAAACATTGGCCAAACTAATAAACCAAGATAAGTCGAAAATGAGACCAGTTGCCCAATCGTAATGGCTTGATTAACGACCAGCGAGCCACCATAGGTAATCATAATCACATAACTAATGGTCATGATCAGTGTTGCCATTGGGCCAAACATCGCGTCAATTCGAGCAACCCGCTTATTGATTTGAATCGTTTCTTGCACTTGCGCCTCAAAAGCAGCGGCATCTTGTTGTTCTTGACCCAAAGTCTTAATCGCTTTAATCCCAGCAATTGATTCTTGGGATTTGTTAGATAAGCGTGAAAAGGCTTCTTGTGACGCGGTAAACGCCGCACGAATTTTCGGCGATAAGTAGCGCACACCGATAATCAACAATGGTAAAGGCAAAATACCAATTAACGTTAGACGCCAATCTACTACCAGAATCATCGAGGCCACCGTGAAAATAATCACCACCACAGAGTCAACCAACATTAAAATACCACCCGACGCCACACGCTGGATTGCTGATAAATCGTTGGATGCGTGCGCCATTAAATCACCCGTACGATGCCGTTGATAAAACGTGGTATCCATCGCCATGTAATGGTCAAAAAGCTGTTGCCGTAATGTTTTTTCTAGTAACGCTGATCCCTGAAAAATGTGGGTAATCCACGCGTAGCGAAAACCATACATTAAGAGCGCAAACAACAAAATCCCACCAGCATAAAACACCAGCCCCTCAAATGTTAATTCTCGGCGTACAACTTTATCCGTGAATTGCCCAATCAGTGCCGGTGACACCATTTGTGAAATTTCTGTTAAGAATAAAAAAGACAACCCTAAAATATAAAGCCGTTGATGCGCTTTAAAAAACCACATCAATTTTCCAAAAATACTCATGTACACCTCCCTTTTTAACCATTGTTATATTATTTAATCGTCATTTTTCACATAACAACATCATAAAAGGCATTATAACACACTATTTTATGAGAAAAAAATCACGTTTAAACCTGCTACAATGACCCACAAAATGCCAAATAGCACCTGTCGCCGTTTGTGCAAGCTCATCACACCGGCAAACTCGCGCAAAAAGGCCGGTATGCGATGCCGCCAAACCGACACTCCACCACGCCCACGCGCTGAAATGCCTAGTGTTTGCGCGATCAATGCACCCCGAAAAACGTGGTAATCACTCGTATAAAACGTTAACGGTTGCCCATCAAGCAAAGCCGCACTATAACGAAAATTTTGAATGGTATTCCGTGACTGATCTTCTAATCGTGTTTGCGCCAGCGGGACACCATAGCGCAAGACGGCATGTTCCCGCATCGCTGCTGCTTCACTCCGTTGCTGATCGTCACCTTGTCCACCCGAAAATACGATAATCGGGAAAGGGGTCATTTTTTGGGCATCTAACACCGCTGCTCGGATACGCGCATCCACGATTTTACCAACATGATAGCCATCCGCTAAACCACCGCCTAATACCACAAGCGGACCAACTTTGGGTGGTCGGCTGACGATCCCATAAGCCACACTGCTGATTAAAAAGCGACTAAACTGCCAGACAAAATAAAACAGCAACCACGGCGCAGCCATCCGCCATAATGACCACGGGGATAACAAAACTAAACTGATTAAATAGCCACCAATAATGCCTGGCACCAGCAACCGTCGTGATTTTTTCCAACTGTACCACGCAATGCTCAGCATTAAAATAACACCCATGAGTATAGCTATGCTGTAGCTCCCGACACGAATAGCTTGCCGGCTGGCTGGCGATAAGTTGAGCCAATGTTGACACAATAAAATCACGCTCAATGCAATAAAAACCCCATACGTACCGATTGTCATCGTCGCGGGGTTTTTCTGCAATTGGTAACCAAGCGCTACCAATAATAATCCAATTGTTACAAGATAAATGAGGGTTATCATAGCCTTATTGTATCACGTTACGCTGTTGTAAATGGATTTGTTGCTGTATCTGGGACGCGCACTAAGTCAAGCGCCACCAATCGCTCAGCAATTTGCACGGTGTTCCAGGCCGCCCCTTTGAGGAGGTTATCTGACACGACCCACATATGGAAAGCATCGTCCACTTCCAAATCCGGCCGGACACGACCGACAAACGTCTCGCGCTTGCCCGCCGCATTAACCGGTTGTGGGTAAAGTTGCTCGGATGGATTATCTTCCAGCACAACCCCTGGTGCTTGGCTTAAGACTTGTTGAATTCCCTGTGCCGTGGCCCCAGTACCAGCCGCTGTTTCAAAGTAAACCGTTTCCCCATGCCCAATTGGCACCGGCACACGCACAGCCGTGCCAGTCACTTTCACGTCACGGGAATCCTTATCACCAAACATAATTTTCTTGGTTTCGTGAATCATTTTCCATTCTTCATGGGTGTACCCATCATCTTCAAATACATCAATTTGGGGCAGTAAATTGTAGGCCAATGGATAGTGCTTAGCCGCACCACGGACTGGCAAAACTGATGCCGTGACTGGTTCACCAGCATTATAAGCCGTTGTTTGCGCGACTAATTCATCCCAACCTAATTGGCCTGCCCCAGAGGCGGCTTGATACGTTGACACAATCACCCGTTCTAGACCATAGGCTTGGCGAATCGGTTCCAAGGCCACTACCATTTGAATGGTTGAGCAATTTGGATTAGCAATAATGCCTTGATGCGCTTGTAAAGCGGCTTCATTCACTTCAGGTACGACAAGTGGTACGTCATCATGCATACGCCAATAACTTGAATTATCGACAACAACGGCACCGCGCTTAACTGCCTCAGGCGCAAACCGCTTTGAAACTGAGCCGCCGCCTGATGCTAAGACCAAATCAACACCGTCAAAACTTTCTGGCGTGGCTTCTTCAACCGTCACTGGTTCGCCTTTAAACATTAAAGTCGTGCCAGCCGAACATGCTGAAGCCAATAACTTAATTTGACTAACCGGAATCGTTGATTGTTCCAATTGTGATAGCAACCGTGTGCCAACTGCGCCAGTGGCACCCAAAATTGCCACATGATAAGTTTTTTCTGTCATTTTGTTCTCCTCAATGTTAAGTTTGTTACGCTGTGTGTCCTAATCGACAAGTACGCGGTGCAAGCGATCTTGCATCCCAGTCATGATTTCCCAAGGGGCCAAGCCCGCGTGTTGGGCGACATCTTCCAAGGTATTTTCTAACCCACCATCACGACCAATGAGGGTCACTTTTGTTCCCACAGGATATTCTCGTGGTAAGCGAATCATCATTTGATCCATGGCGATTTGGCCAACTATCGGTGCGTATTGGCCATCAACAATCACGTTAAATCCGGTCAATTTGCGGAGCCACCCATCGCCATAGCCAATTGGCACTGTGCCAATCCATTCGTCGCCAGTCGTGGTGTATTTGTGGGAATAACTAATACCTTCACCCGCTGGCAGTTGCTTCACAAAGTTGATTTCACTACGCAAAGCCATGACTGGCTGTAACTCATGGCCGTCGGCCAATTCGCCACGGGAAGGTTCCACGCCATACAGGACTGTCCCCACGCGAATGACGTCGTGTGGGACTTCGTCAGCGTGATACATGGCAGCCCCAGAGTTGGCGACGTGATAGTATTCTGGTTCCGGTAAGCCATCAGTTAGCGCATGCCAACGCGCCAGTTGCATCTCAAAATAATCAGTATTAGCCGAATCGGACTCGGCAAAATGCGTCGCTAAGCCAACATAGTCAAATAAATCATGATGTGCTTGGACATAAGCAATGGCTTCGGCCAGCGCTGCACGATCACGGAAGCCAATTCGTCCCATCCCCGTATCAACCCCTAACGAGACATGCAAACGTTGTTCACCGGACAAATAAGTCGCCGCCTCTTTTAACCAATCAAGCGACACAACCGTAGCCATAATATGTTGGACAGCCATTAATTCCGCATATTCTGCTGGTGAAATCCCTAAAATTAAAATTGGTGCCGTCAATCGCTCATGGCGTAAGGCCAAAGCTTCATCAATAATGGCTACCGCTAAGCCATAGACACCACCCGCGACGGCTGCTTTAGACGTTGGGATTAACCCCAAGCCGTAGGCATTAGATTTAACAGCCAAAAAGATTTTGTCTGCGCCTGATGTTTGCTTCACGACGGCGACATTATTTTTTAAAGCTTTTTGTGATATTTCAATTTGTGTTGGCCTTGTAATTGCCTCTACCATAGTCACACCTTTTTCTCATAAAATAAAAATCCGTGGCTGCTTGGGGGCAGTCACGGATCGCAATAAAAAACGCTTATCTCCGTCATAGCACCCCGCATCCGCGACAGTCCATTGGCTCTTAACCAATGGCCCAGCTAACTGACATGATAGTGTCAGTGCTTCGGCCATATCCCCTTTTACTTGTTTCAGCGTATCTATCAATACTCCACAAGTGACTCTTGTCTACGGCAACCTCTATGATTTTCTCATTGTTTTTATTCTATTCTAATACTTTTATTTTGTCAAATGCGTTGTTGTCTTCTCGCTATCAGCACTAGCCACTATAATTTAACTTGCGTCACGTCGCCACTTAACAAGAC
>NZ_CBDKZH010000046.1:0-10452 GCF_965300815.1 Leuconostoc sp. | reverse complement strand
ACTCGGAGGATTGCTTGTGTCCATTCAAGATTATTGGTATTAAAAGCACCCACGGCGTAGCCGTGATCACGGGCTGTTTGTACAATAGCTTTACCAGAAACAATTGTCATAATTTATTCTCAACTTTCTTTGGTTTAGATTGTGTTGTCGCGAAAAAGTGGGTCATCATGCTGTTGAAATTCGGCTATTTCAAAGGCTAGTTTATAAGGCGTTTAGACTAGACCAATTGCTCGTTTTTGTTAAAGGGATTAAGCCTGCTAGTCGATAAACGTCATGTATTAGCGATGTTCAAGCCATCAATATTTGGTGAACAGCGGACGATCCTCTGTTTTGGAAACGCTTACATTTTCGCTATAGAAAACATTATACCGTGTCAAAAAAATAAAGCAACATAGACCAATTTTAAAATTGGTCTTATATTTGATTGTATAATTTTGGTAAAAGTGCCACGCTTTGTAGGTTAGATCCACAGAGCGGTACCAACGTCTGACAACTATTTGTGGTACAATAGTTCTAGCTAATTTCCGATAAAAATTTAAGAAATATGACAAAACAACTTGAAAAATAGTGGCAAATGCCATCTGAAAATTGTCAGATAGCGCAGTAATAGCGTATATTTTCATTGAATGAGAGGTAAACACATGATTCCAAAGCGTGGGTTCTTTCAACCCTTAGAAATAACGGGCCAAATTAGTTGGTTATGGTGGGGAATTGCGCTGTTGGCTGGTCTCATTACTTGGAGTGAGTTGGAGTTCAAACTCGTCCTACCAGTGATTGGTTACCTAATCATCGTCCTCCTGTTAGGTCTGATACTTGTTTTACGCCGACGCGTATATATCGTCGGACCACGACTATTTTTAGGGCATGTCTTGACGTCAGAATATGAAGAAATTTCACTTGTGAAAGTTGAAAATTGGCAATTAAATGGGCATGTATTACAATTCACACGTGCCGGCCGTGATCGGAAATATTGGTTGAGTAAAAATATCACACAACAAATTAAGGATTATATGAATACCCATGACGGACAAAATCACAATTAATATCACAGATCAAACGGGCCGAATTGATGCCATTTTGGCAAATCAAAACTTACCGTATTCCCGTACAGTTTTAGCAAATTGGGTACAATCAGGCGAAGTGCTTGTTAATGGACAACGGGTGAAGCGCTCGTACAAAGTCGCTGCCGGCGATGTGATTAGCATTCAGCCACCAGTCGTACAGCCAACCGAAATCGTTGCCGAAGCGATGCCATTAGATATTGTGTATGAAGATGCAGATTTATTAGTGGTCAATAAGCCACAAGGGATGGTTGTGCACCCAGCAGCAGGGCATACGTCTGGCACATTGGTGAATGGTTTGTTACACCATGCACCATTATCGACGATTAATGGCGAATTCCGACCAGGGATTGTCCATCGTATTGACCGTGACACCAGTGGGTTGTTAATGGTTGCCAAAAATGATCAAGCCCATCAAGCACTCTCTGCACAATTGAAAGCACATAAAAACGACCGTATTTACTATGCACTCGTTCGCGGTGAATTTGAAGAAAATACTGGGACAATTAACGCACCAATCGCCCGTCATGCTATTGACCGTAAAAAGCAAGCGGTCCAAGAAGGCGGACGTGAAGCGGTGACGCATTTTGAAGTGATCGCCCGTTACGTTGGTTATACATTACTCAAGGTACGCTTAGAAACTGGTCGTACGCATCAAATCCGTGTCCATTTAACTTACATTGGCCCTCCTATTGTTGGGGATCCGGTTTATGGTGGCGCACAAAAGCTACCTGGCGTGCATTTAGCAGGTCAATTATTACACGCCAAAACACTATCGCTAACCCAACCAACAACTGGGGAAACCCTCACGTTTGATAGTGAAATACCCGCATATTTTGCGCAGGCTTTAGCAACTTTGACCCCAATTAATCCGCAACATGATTAATAACAGATAAGAAAGGATCTGTGTGGTTGTGTAACCGCATAACGAGAATATGGCAAATAAAGAAGTATTAGATAACGCATCATTACAACGTGCGTTGACGCGTATTACTTACGAGATTATTGAACGTAACAAGGGCGGGCAAGATCTTGTCTTGGTCGGCATTAAGACACGTGGTGAATTCTTAGCTCATCGGATCGCGAATCGTCTAGAACAATTAGAAGGGGTTAAGATCCCAGTGATGGCCATTGACATCACTAATTTTCGTGATGATGTCTTGAATCGTGATGATAGTTTAGGTCTCAATGCTGAAGAAAAAACCAATATTTCGGATAAAAATATTGTGTTAATCGACGATGTGTTGTTTACAGGTCGCACAATCCGCGCCGCGTTGGATGCCTTGATTCATATTGGCCGACCAAATACCATTGCTTTGGCGGTACTGGTTGATCGTGGGCATCGGGAACTCCCAATTCGCGCAGACTTTGTTGGGAAGAATATTCCAACGGCGCAAAATGAAAAGATCAAGGTCTTGGTCCAAGAAATTGACGGCCGTGACGCCGTTGAAATTGTCCATTAATAGGAGATATAAAGTAGGTTATTTGGCAATTTTGTGACCTACTGTGAGTAATAGATATGAAACGGCACTTAATTCTTGAGGATGGCACGGTATTTCAAGGCTTAGGCTTTGGTGCACCGGCAACGACATTTGGCGAAATTATTTTTCATACAGCCATGACTGGTTACCAAGAAATCATCACCGACCCGATTTATGATGGGCAGATGATTGTTTTTGCGATGCCAGTTGTCGGCGCCGCTGGGATTCATGCAGAGGCGTATGAATCGGTGAAACCAACGATTCGAGGCATGATTGTGCATGATCTGGCGGAAGTCTCTGTTAATCGGCAACGTCGGATGAATTTAGACCGCTTTTTAAAGCAAAATAATATTCCTGGTTTGTACCAAGTAGACACACGGCAGCTTATCCGGCATTTGCGCGAGACGGGACCACAAAAAGCCACTATCGTGGATTATGCTGATGAACACGCAGTGGATCAATTGGTGGCCACGGTGTTAACCAATAAACAGGTGCAAAACACCGCAACGCCAAAGCCCTATGCCAATCCAGGGCGAGGTCGTCATATTGTCGTGATTGATTTTGGTTTAAAACACGGCATTTTACGGATGCTTGGTGATTTTGATGCCAATGTCTCTGTTTTACCTTATACAACAACTGTTGAAGAAGTGTTGACGCTTGATCCTGATGGCATTGTGCTGTCAACTGGACCAGGGGATCCGCGCACACTGCCTGAAAGTGTGTTAACGCTGATTCGTGTTCTGCAAACCAAGGTTCCAATGTTGGGGATTGGCTTAGGGCATGAATTATTTGCGATGGCCAATGATGCGGAACTTAAACCACTTCAGTCCGAACATCACGGGATGAATCATCCTATTCAAGAAATTATTTCACAACAAATTTTTTATGCGATGCAGGGTCAAGGTTATGCGGTCGATGAAGCAACCATTAATCGGAAGAAAATGATTGTGACGTATCGTGACTTGGTTGATGGCGCTGTCCAAGGGTTGCGCCACCGTGAATTTCCCGCTTTTAGTGTCCAATTTTTCCCTGATGCTGCCCCAGGGCCATTAGAAGCCACCGCTGTATTTGCAGATTTCTTTGAAACGGTAGAAGATTATGTCGAACATTTCAATCAATACTAATATAAAAAAACTGCTCTTTATCGGTGCGGGGGCCAATGACTTTGGCCGCGAGGCAGAACATGATGCAGCAATTTATCAAGTCATGCCAGAACTTTGCGGGCATGGCATTGATGTTTTTGTCATTGATGAAAATCCGTATGCGCTGGCTTTAGAGAGTTTAGCAGCGACTGCCTATTGGCAACCGCTGACAGTCGCCAATATTAAAGCTATTATCAAGGAAAATCATATTGATACGGTGATGCCTCTGTTTGGTGGCGAAGCCTCGCTGCGAATCTGGGCCGAAGTTGTCCAAAGTTGGTCACACGGGGATGGGGCACTACCGCATACGCTTGGTCTCAGCATTGAGATGTTACTGAAAGTGAATAATTTACCGGCATTGACACAACTGATGGCCGAAAATGGCTTACCGGTAATTACGAACTATGTGCTCAAAGCACAGGACGAAGCGAATGAGTTATTACGTGAATTGCATTTACCGTTAATGGTGCGGGCCTTACATCCTAACCAAACCAACACACGTCACATTATTGAACGATTAGATGACTTTGAAGACGCGATTAACCTCGCGAAGTCGCAGTCCGTGACGCAAGAAGTGATTATTTCACGGGCTATCAATGGCCTTAAAGAAGTCAGTTTAGAGATTTTGCGTGATGCACGCGGGAATAAAATGCAAATTGGCGCGAGTGAAGATATGGATCCAATTGGTATTCATACGGCTGACTCCCTCAGTGTGTCACCAATTCTGACGATTCAAGATCAGTTGATTAGCCGTATGCGAGACTACGCTTTTCGAGTTGCTGATATCTTGCAATTGCAAGGGATTATGCATGTCCAATTTGCAGTCGATGACGATACCGATAAAATTTATGTCATTAAAGTATCCCCTTATATTGACCAAATGGCGACGCGCATGGCTTTGGCTACGGGGTACCCAACGATGCTTGTGGCCATTAATCTAGCAATGGGCATTCCGTTGGAAGAAATTGTGTTACCACACAATTTTGGACCACAAACAGCGATGATGGAACCCATGATGGATCACGTGGTGGTTAAATTACCAATCTTTCCATTTGGTGAACTGGCTGAAGCTGGAGTACATGTGAAACGCCAGCTTAATAGTGTGCAGAAGTCTGTGGGGACAACCCTTGGCTTTGGCCGGACGTTTATTGAGTCTTTAGAAAAGGCGATTCGGTCGGCGCACTTTAACAATGCGAGTTTCTCGCCAACGAACATGGCCCACATTAACGATGATGAATTGATTCAACAATTGATTCATCCACAAGATAATCGCGTACTCTTGTTGATTGAAGCGATTAAACGCGGGTATGAAATTGATGAACTCGCGGAATTAACAGATATTGATGAATTCTTCTTCCATCAGTTGCAACATTTACACCAGTTGGAAACGGCTATTGAAGCCGATGTGGATAGTATTGCTGCACTAAGACGTGGGAAAAGATACGGCTTGTCAGATGGGTTGATTGCCCGTTTTTGGCATACGGATTTTAATATTATTCGGACCTTAGCCCAGGAACATCACATTGATGTGACCTATAAGGCAGTTGAACCATCTGCTGGTGAATTCCCAGAAAATGCGCGGCAGTATTATGCAACCTTTGAGTCAGAAAATGAGTCTAAGCAGGTCGCAGAAGACGCGATTTTAGTGATTGGCTCGGGCGCTTTTCGGATGGGGGATGCGGCATCTGGTGGTTATGCGACGACAATTACGCTGTCAGAATTGCGCCGGTTGCAGTATCTAACCATTATTATGAACAATAATCCCAGTGACGCGACGTTGTTACCACATTTAGCGGATAAGCAGTATTTGGAACCATTGGAAATTTCTGATGTGATGCAGGTTGTTGAATTAGAACAGCCAAAGGCAATTGTTATTCCTGGTAACCGGCGCAAGTTGATTCGCGCTTTACGTGAATTGGGACAGCGGGTAATTATTTTGCCAAAGGAAAAGCATACGCCTAGCGGACCAGATGAAAACGAGTCAGAGTTTGCGCTAAACGTCTTTTTTGATGGCGACAAAGTCTATCCAATCAATATTACCCAACACATGGCTGGCGAGATGCGGGTGATTGCCCCTGCTGGTGAGGTACCAAGCCGGTTGCTGGCAACAACAAAAACACTAGAAAATCCTGGTGTTTACCAAGTGATTTGGTATGAAAAAACGGTTCAGTGGCGTCGGGAAGTTGATTTGGCACCGATTAATGATGGTACTTGGTTACGCCCAATGCCATTTGGGCAAATTGCTTTCTTGACAAAAGTTACGCATATCGAATGGTTACGTTTAACGATTCGGGCAGCTTTGCATGAAATGACCGCACAGGATTTGCAACTATTGGCTGAGATTGCGCATCGTGCCAAATCACAACCGTTGGCATTGGTGGCAGCTGACGTGAATTATCGTTTGCATTTGCAACCGAGTGAAGTCATTGATGGTACAAGATTTGAAATGGGAGTAGGTGTGAGCGACTATGGGCGATCGGAAGAAGTATGAGACGCACCTCTTTAAGGGAATTCTCGTGACGCAAAATGCATCGGGGCGTTTTGAACCAAAAGCCGATGCGGTGCCACATTTGTGGCGTACGGGAAAACATACCAAGGGGCAATTTAAACAAATTGGGCAAATTTTCTTAACGGAAAACGGCCAATCGGTGGCGGTGTTACAGCAAGATAAATTAGCTTTTAATCAACGCCATGATTTCACCCCGCTACAACGGTGGACCGCAGAATACGTGCCACTTGAATTATTGACCAAGTGGTTATAAAAAAACCTGAACATCATGTTGTTCAGGTTTTTTATATGCGGGCGGGTTTAATATGCTTACTTGTAAAGTGAAAGAGCGTAGCATTGATGATAATAATGAGGCCGCTGAAAATGAAAATAGCCCGATAATCGTATAGACTAGCGACAATGGCCCCCATCATGGGACCAATCACAGAACCTAATGACTGAAAACTTTGGTTATAACTGAAAATACGACTGGTCATTTCAGTGGGTGAGTTTTTAGAGAGTAAGGTTTGAACGGCTGGTAACATGGTTGCATCACTAATACCAACCAAGAATCTAAAGAACATTAACATACTGATACTGGTCACAAAAGCGGTAGGAATAAAGGCAATGACCCCAATCATAAACCCAATTTTAATCATGCGATGGGTTCCGACGCGATCACCAATTCGGCCAAAATGCGGCGCCGCAATCACGGTTGCGATACCTGGCATGGCAGCCACAATACCGGCGATAAACGTGGTGTCGGCACCATGATGTAAGATTTCTCGAACAAATAAACTCACAATCGGGTTAATCGCTGTGTTGACGGTTTGAACTAACATGGTGGTCACAAACAAGCCGACAATAAGTGGTTTATTAGGGATATTTTGCCAAAGCGTTTTGGTGGAGACACGTGATACGCGTAGGGCAGCGGGCCGGGGCGATTCCTTAACCAGGAACAACGTTAATATAAACACGAGAAACAGGATGATGCCGGTAATATGAAATGAGGTGCGGTAACTGAAAAAAGTTGCCAAGATACCACCAAATAGTGGGCCAACCAAATTACCAGCGGTCATGCCCGTCACTAAAATACCAAGGGCTTTCCCAGCATGTTTTTTCGGTGTTTGAGTTGCCACTAGGGCATTCGCATTTGAAATGAAGCCACCCATAGCACCTTGCAGGGCGCGTAGGATAAATAATTGCCACACATTGGTCACATTCCCCATTAAAAATAAGACAATTGACATACCAAAGGCGGCGCGTAGCAACATGAGCTTGCGACCTTTGCTATCGGCTAGTTTACCCCAAAATGGTGACACAATTGCCGTGACTAAAAACGACACGGCAAAGACAGCACCAGAATAAAAGCTTAATTGGTCTTTATCAAATGTCTCTAGTGTGTCAATGTAAAGGGACAAAAACGGCATGACCTCACTCAATGCAACCCCAGTCATAAAGACGCCAAACCAGAGGACAAAGACATTTCTTTGCCACAATGGCTCGCCATCCGACTGAGATTCTTGCGTGTTTTCAGGCATATAGATCTTCCTCCGAGAAAAAATTGATAGTCTTAGTGTATGCTTCTTTGTCAAAATATGCACGTTATAAGACTTAGCTTGTGAATGTATTAAATTTTTATTATAATGAAACTACGTTTGAAAACGTATCAAGGCATGTTGCGGTTTTTAAAATAGTGATGTGTCTTCCGGAATTAAATGAAGGGAATGTGCTTTCTTGCATACACTTGTTTGAAGTACATCGACCAGATTTGGTGATCGATCAAACGACTGTGTGCCAGATAGCGCGCAAAACAATATGGCAAGAACTAAGAGTTATTCAGGGCAAGAAGTCCTTGATATGGTTGGGCAATATATGGCACCAGCAGATGCCGAAAAAGTCAAATTGGCTTATGACTGGGCGTCAGAGCTCCACCACAATCAGTTCAGAAAATCTGGTGAACCTTACATTATTCACCCCATTCAGGTGGCAGGGATTTTAGCCGAGCTTAAGATGGATACGGCAACGGTTATTTCCGGCTACTTGCATGATGTGGTGGAAGATACACCAGCCAGCATCCAAGACATTGAAGAGAAGTTTGGCGCAACGATTGCGCAAATTATTGACGGTGTCACAAAGATTAGTAAAATCGAATACAAAAACTCACGAGAACAGCTTGCGGAAAATCACCGAAAGCTGCTTTTAGCCATGTCCAAGGATATTCGTGTCATTATTGTCAAACTCGCCGATCGTTTGCACAATATGCGCACGTTAGGCGCGTTGCGAGAAGAAAAGCAGCGTCGTATTGCGAGTGAGACGTTGGATATTTATGCACCATTGGCCGATCGCTTAGGAATCAGTACGATTAAGTGGGAGCTTGAAGACCTCGCTTTGAGCTATTTAGATCCAGAAAAGTATTATATGATTGCGTCACAAATGAATATGAAACGTGACGAACGGATCCAGTATGTCCAAGAAGCGGTGACGGAAATTACGCAAGCCATTCAAGATCTTGAATTGGAAAATGTGAGTGTTTACGGGCGACCAAAGCATATTTATTCGATTTATCGCAAGATGACGGACAAGCATAAGGCGTTTGAAGAAATTTATGATTTGTCAGCGGTTCGGGTCCTCACTGATACGATTCCAGATACATATGCGGTCCTTGGTGCGATTCATTCCAAGTGGATGCCATTACCTGGTCGCTTCAAAGATTATATTGCGTTACCCAAAGCCAATGGGTATCAAAGTTTGCATACCACAGTGATTGGCCCAAGTGGCCGTCCTTTGGAAGTGCAGATTCGTACGCATACCATGCATGAAGTTGCGGAATTTGGTGTGGCAGCACACTGGGCCTATAAGAAAAATAAGGGCTCAAACAAAGAAGCCAAAGTCAATGACCAAAACCAGCAGGCATTGAATGTGATTCAAGGGATTCTAGAATTACAAGAAGATGCCAAAAACGCTGAAGACTTCATGGCTGGCGTACAAGGGGATCTCTTTAGTGATCGTGTTTATGCATTCACACCACGTGGGGATGTCTTTGAATTGGCAAAAGGCGCTGGACCGCTTGATATGGCTTTCTCAATCCATACGAATGTGGGCATTAAAACAACAGGGGCCAAAGTCAATGGTCGCATTGTGCCACTAGATTATAAAATCAAAACTGGTGATATTATTGAAATTATCACCAGTTCAACAGCTAAGCCAAGCCGCGACTGGTTAGACATTGTCTCCACGCGTCGGGCACGCAATAAAATTAAGCAGTATTTCAAGCAACTTGATCGCGAGGATAACATCGAAGCGGGTCGTGACTTGTTAGCGCGTATCTTACAAGACACTGGCTTTGATCCGGCAGCTATTTTAACGGTTGATCGGTTGGTTAAAACGGCTGAAGCCCTGCATTATCATACGTATGAAGATATGTTGGCGGCGCTTGGTTATGGCGACGTTGCCGTACCAGGGGTAGCCAATAAGTTGCCGGAAGCCATTCGTGAAGCCCAGCAAGAAGCGGAAACGGCGGAATTGCAACGGGAATTACTTGAAGAAGGTCACGAAATTAAACGGGTTGAAACAGCACTCACCCAACGGCAAAAGGCAACTGCTGATGATATTGTGATTGCTGGTGTTGATAATTTACTGGTACGTTTGGGGCGTTGTTGTACGCCAGTCCCAGGCGATGACGTCACTGGTTACATTACCAAAGGTCGCGGCATTTCGGTGCACCGCGTCGGCTGCCCAAATATCCGCGCGGCCGAGACACAAGGGCAACGTTTGGTGGATGTACAGTGGGAAGATGAAAAGGGGCTCAAGCCTAACTATGACGCTGATTTGACGGTTCATGGTGAAAACCGTAATGGGTTACTCAATGATGTCTTACGGGTTGTCAATGGTCGGACAAAGTTTGTCAACTCAGTGAACGGACATGTGACTAAAAACGGCATGGCGCAAGTGTCATTATCAATTGGCGTGAAAAATAGTGAACAGCTCGGCAATATTATGGATGCTCTCAATAATCTGCCAGCTGTCTATGATGTGGAACGGACATTCCATTAAAAAACGGGCAATGTAATTTTTTATCAAACGATTAGGCGTGTTTTCATGTTATATTTTTAATATTACTTTTTAATTTGAAATGAGCGCAAAATGAAGACCCCAATTTTAATGGCCATTGCCCCCATTACTCAATCACAGCAACCAGGGATGTTGTTAGACGATAAACAGGCAAAAAAAGTGTACTTTACAGCACAACAATTACCGGACACAAAGTCCAAAAAATG
>NZ_CBDKZH010000045.1:0-11282 GCF_965300815.1 Leuconostoc sp. | reverse complement strand
CGTCGATGTTATCATATTGGTCAAAGAACGCAATCACCTGATCTAACGTCTTTTCGCCATCCAATGTTGGGAAGGCTGTTCGATCGATAATGTTAAAGTCTTCATCGGCAACAGCCACCACAAACTTTGTACCACCTGCTTCAATTGCACCTAATAGTCCCATTCTTTTACCTCTTTATGCGATGTTAACCCTATTTTGAGCAACACCTTTACGTACTAGCGTCTTCAATATCACAATAGCTGCCTAGAAATAACGTCCCGTCATAACCTGCAAACCATCTTCAGTATAAACTTCAATCACATCATTGTCTACAATCAGCAAGAGTTCATCCAGGTTGCCCGTCATTTGACGCGTATCTAAACGATGATCTTCCCACTGTTGCCGTTCAAAATACAACGTTTGGCCCACTCGCTTTAATGTGGCATGATCACCTAGGGCCACCGACCAATCCGTATCAGTCTGTACACGATATTGACCAACCGTCAGATGATAAAGCGACTGAATGTCAAGCACTGTTGGCGCCAATATTTCTTGGATTGGCTGTTGCACTAAGTGATTGTCGGCTGTGACGTGTAATGCCCGTGGTACCGTTAACACATGTACCCAATCGGCTGTGGCAATTGTTGGCACAGCCGCTTCCCGTTCGGGTGTCATCATACCAGCCCATCCCCACATGATGCGTCGCCCGTCAGGTGCGTTCATAGTCTGTGGGGCATAGAATTCAAACCCTTGATCAACTTCTTCAAAGTCTGTTTCGACCTGAAAACGTGCCGTTGTTTCATCAAAAGTGCCAATCACATACCCCGTGTTATGAATGTTCTCATATCGATGATGCACATGATCTGGTGCTAACCCTTGTGGAGAAAACATCAAAATTTGCTTGCCATCGACAGTGATCAATCCTGGACATTCCAGCATATAACCACGAACGTCGCGTAATTGATCGCCTAGCAATGAGCCTTTAAATGTCCAGTTCTTAAAATCAACCGATTCATAAATGATAATATCGCCAACTTGATTATCGTGTTGCGCCCCTAAAATCAAGAAATAATGTCCATTATCACCCTGCCAAACCATTGGATCTCGCACATCTTTGGTAAACCCTGCCGGATGAGGAAATAATTCACCGAGTTTTTCAAAATGAATCCCATCATCACTCACCGCCCACATTTGTGATGATTTCACACTGTGACCAGCCGCATCGCGCACGTTACCAGTATAGAAGACGTAGAGTCGATCATCTTTGACAAAAGCAGCGCCCGAGTAGATACCGGCCGAATCCAAATTTTCCAGTGACGGCTTTAAAGCGGATTCAACCCGACGCCATGTCTTCAAATCATCTGAAATAAAATGGCCCCACTCTTTATACTTATGGTCGCAAGCCTTTGGATTCCACTGGTAAAAAACGTGGTACTGGCCTTTAAAAAATACGAGGCCGTTGGGATCATTAAGTAACCCTTTGGTTGGATATAAGTGATATTTCTCAAAAGCAATCGTATCATTTGTAACTAACATTTAAACTCCTTAAACTGGTGCAACAATCAGATTTTCAGCCGCTGCTTCGGGTACAGCAGTCAGAACAACATCAGTTGGGACAACCTTTGACCCAAACGGCTTGTCATGGACTACTTTCTCATATGATTGACTGTTGGTCACCACAACCATCGTTGTGACCGGATAGCCGGCATCAGCAATGACTTGCTTATCAAATGTACCAAGCACTGTCCCCTTCGTGACATACTGGCCTTGAACAACTTCTGACGTAAAGCCCTTACCTTCCAAGTTAACCGTATCAATCCCGACGTGAATTAATACTTCAACACCGTCATCTGTTTTCAAGCCATAAGCGTGTTTTGTCGCATAAGCAACGGTGATCAGGCCATCGGCTGGCGCTACGATTTGATTATCACTTGGTTCAATCGCAACACCTTGTCCCATCATACCACTTGAGAAAACTGGATCATTTACCGTGGCAATATCCACTAATGCACCAGCAACTGGCGCATTTACAGACAAGCCAACAGCAACGACTGTTTCATCAGGCACAACTGGTGCCTTTGGTGTATCTGAAGCAGGCATGTGTGAGCGGCCGTAAACAAACGTTACCACAAACGCGAGCACAAAGGCAATAATCATTGAGATAAAGAAGCCAACCCACTTATTTGCTGGAATTGCAATGAAACCAATCAAACCAGCTGGGCCAAGTGATGAGGACATCACATGGAACAAGCCCATCATCAAGCTAGCAACACCAGAAGCCCCTAAGGCGATAAAGAATGGGAATTTGTACTTAAGGTTGACCCCAAACAAGGCAGGTTCAGTGATACCAAGCATCGCTGAGGCGCCGGCTGATGATGCCAAGGCACGCATCTTTGGATTTCCCTTGGCCAAGAAATAGATCGCAAAGGTTGCGGCCCCTTGCGCCACGTTAGCTGAAGCAGCAATTGGGAAAATAAAGTCACCACCAGTTTTGGCGATATTGGCTAACAATTGGGTTTCAATCGCTGGGAAACTTTGATGCAAGCCAGTAATCACAATGGCTGAATAGAATGATCCAAAGATACCATAACCAATAAAGCCAAAGGTTGTCACCATCCAAGTCAACCCATCGGTGATACCGTTTGAGATGACGCGCAAGATTGGTCCGACCACAATGAAGGTCACAAATCGTGTAATCAACATCGCAAGCTTTGGCGTAAATTTAAAGTCAATCGCCCCTTTCAAATGCTTATGGAAGAACTTTTCCAAAGTGGCAAGAATAAAGGCAACCCCGATAATTGGTAACACTTGACCTTGATAACCAGCTTGGGCAACATGCAAACCAAACAAA
Organism: Leuconostoc sp.; assembly: GCF_965300815.1. Classification (NCBI taxonomy): domain Bacteria; kingdom Bacillati; phylum Bacillota; class Bacilli; order Lactobacillales; family Lactobacillaceae; genus Leuconostoc; species Leuconostoc sp. Next base: position 8,451 of record NZ_CBDKZH010000045.1, on the reverse strand, counting down.
TCCCAAGTTGGCATCTTACCGGTTGCCACCGCTTCAGCCACGTTATAACCGTTGACCAGGCTTGGCATCACCAACATCATACCAGCCGCAGCACCCAGGATTTCACTCCCACCAAACCGCCGTGTCGCTGTAATCCCAATCAAAATGGGTAAGAAGGCAAATGGTGCCGACGCCATTAGGTTAACCATTTCAGCTAAGCCAGTAATTTGTGGGAACATCTGAACCAATGACTTTGGTCCAAACATACCAACACCGGTCAAGATGTTATTCAAGGCCATTAGTAGACCACCAGCAACCAAGGCTGGAATCAGTGGCACAAAGATATCAGACAAAACTTTAATCAAATCCATAATTGGATTTTTCTTACCAGACTGTGCGGCAATCTGCTTCAAGTCATCTGTTGAGGCTTGTTTAACGCCGGTTAGCTTCACAAATTCATCATAAACACCATTCACATCGCCAGGTCCAACAATGATTTGATACTGACCATTTGCGTTAAAGGTCCCTTTCAAATCCGGATCATTGTCTAAAGCGTCTTGATCAATTTTCTTGACGTCCTTGACGACAAGTCGTAACCGTGTGGCACAGTGCGCTGCAGCAATAATGTTGTCTTGTTCGACCGCGTTTGCCACGCGCTTTGCTACTTCATCATACTTCATTGGATTTTCCTCTACTCAGTTTAAAACGAGCTGTTAAAACAGCACTGCCAATCTTACAAATACGTATTACGGAACCGGTTCTTTATTACACTGTCATTGTAACCGCTTACAAATTATTTTGCAACCCCCACTTTTTTTGCTGAATATCGCAACAACCGTTGGTATTTCTGATATGATTAAGGTTATGAATAAGAAAGTCACAATTAATGACATTGCCAAAATGGCAAATGTTGCCAAAAGTACGGTCTCACGTTACCTCAATGGTGGTTCTGTGAGTGCCCACACCCGACAAAAAATTGATCGGATTGTAAAAGAATATCGCTATACCCCCAACACTTTTGCCCAAAGTCTTAAGCAACAAAAAAATCATACGATTGGCGTCATTGTACCCCGCTTGGATTCCATTGCCCAATCAGATATGCTTCGTGGTTTGGACGAAAACAACCATGATGACACTTTTTTAATTGTCAATGCCTATCAAGATCCTGAGCGCGAATTAGCCGCAATTGAAAAATTACACGCCCAAAATGTCGGCGGCATCATTTTGTTAACGGCTAATTTAACTGACGCCATTCGTGAGGCTTTAATGGCTTCGCCACTGCCAATTGTCATTCAAGGCCAAGACGAACCGAATTTTCACCGTGTCATTATGGCTGATCGTCAGGGCGGCGAGGCTGTTGGTGCCTATATTAAGACCTTAAATCCTGAAAATGTTTTATTGTTAAATGTCGATGCCAAAGCGGATCATGCTGTTGGCTATGAACGTTTCATGGGGATTAAAGCCGCGCTGACAAATATTCCCTATACCGAAGTGATTACCGACTTTAAACTCGATACCGCCAAGCGCGATGCCAAAATGGCTATGGCCGCCGATCAGTACGATCTTGTGATTGGTGCCACTGACCGTATTGTGGTTGGTGCCATGCAGGCTGGCTACGCATTGCAGCAAACACCACAATATATTGGCTTTGGTCAATCGTTTTTTAGCGAAACCGTGACCCCAAATCTAACTAGCTTTGAATTTAATTTTTTTGAAGCAGGTAAACAGCTCTATCAGCTGTTTACTAAAGTCCGTGATGCACAGCCACAAACTATCCAACGTGTCGTGATCGATGGCCAATTGGTTATTCGGGATTCAACGCAACCAAAACAATAAAAAAAGCGTGTGTCACGTATGACACACGCTTTTTTATTCACTTATTGATCACTCTTTAACACGCCGCCAACTGCGTAACGATCTTTAGGCATTTCACGTACAATAACGTGTACCGCTTCACGTGCTGCACCAGCATCTTCAACAATCACATCCGTGATGTCTTTCACCATTTTAGCGAGTTGTGCTTGTGTGCGACCTTCTAATAATTCAACTTGTACAATAGGCATAGTTAGATATCCTTTCTTTGTTCGACTTCAATTTGATCTAATTGCGCTTCTAATTGCAGATCAGCTTCAATTTGTGCTTCAACCGTTTCAAATTTTGGTACGGCAACGGCTTTTTTCATTTGCAACTGGCGGTCAGAGTCAAAGAATTCCCCTGACACACTGACCGTACTCATCAGATTGATAAAGGCTTTGGGATCTGTCCGATGGACAATCTCTTGCATTTCAACCAATTCATAACGTGATAATACCATCATCAACGTCATAGAATCACGCTTTGTATAAGCCCCTTTTGATGGCAAAATAGTAATCCCACGAATCAGATCCTTATGCAAAGCGGTAACCACTTCGTCGCCTTTTGAGGTCACAATCATGGCCGTCAACTTTTGATAACCGGTATAAATGGCAACAACAGCGCGCCCAGAAGCATAAATCCCGATTAACGTGAACAAGGCATTTTGCCAACCAATATAGGTACCGGCAACAATCACCACAACAAAGTTAATCCCGTTCATCAAGGCGCCGATTGACTTTCCCGTACGCTTCTGAACGACCATGGCAACAATGTCCATCCCACCGGTCGAAAAGCCATAACGCATGGCCAGCCCAATTGATACACCTAACAATAAACCACCAAACAGTGAGGCAAGTAAGGGTTCAGTTGTCAAAGCTTGTGTTGGGGCAAGAATTTGCAAAAATGACACAAAAATTGAATTCAAAAAACTCAAAATTGTAAATTTACCACCGATTAACTTCCAGCCAATAATCCCAATTGGGATGTTGAAAATCATAATGAACACACCAGTTTGGACATTCATATGAAAGACTTGCGCAAAGAAAATCGCCAAAAGCTGTGCAATACCGTTAAACCCACTTGAGAACACATTATTAGGGATTAAGAAGGCATTCAAAGCCAAGACCTGGACGCAGGCACTTGCGATAAATACAATCGCAATTAGCCAAGCTTTTCGCCAGTCAATTGTTATGTTTTTCATGTCGTTGACACGCTCCTCAGTCTATTAAAACACTCCCTTTATCATAACAAAAAAGCTACGACTTGTCGTGGCTTTTCTGATGAATTAATGTGCCCTAATGGCCAAAGCAGCAGCCATTAATAGTTTTCAAGATAGGCGTCAGTTTCCCATTGTGAGACGAACTGACGATATGATGTATATTCAATCTTCTTAGCTTCAATAAACTTATCCGCAATATGCGTACCAATAGCCGCAATCACCGTATCATCCTTCGCCAATTCACGCACAGCAGCCAACAATGTGTCTGGCAAGTCTGTGATACCAGCCTTTGTGCGTTCTGTTTCATCCATCAAGTAGATGTTCTTATCAACAGATGCCAATGGTTCAAGTTCGTTCTTGATCCCATCCAAACCAGCAGCTAATACCGCAGCCAATGTTGTATAAGGGTTAGCCGTTGGATCCACTGAACGTAATTCCAAACGTGTTGACTTACCACGAGAAGCCGGTACGCGTACCATTGGTGAACGGTTTGAGGCAGACCATGCCACATAAACCGGTGCTTCAAAACCAGGTGTCAAACGCTTGTATGAGTTGACAGTTGGGTTTGCCAAAGCTGTGAAATCTGTCGCGTGCGGCAACAAACCGCCCAAGTAGTTATAAGCTGTCTTTGACAAGCCCATTTCATCTGATGTGTCTTCAAAAGCATTTTCTGAATCGCGGAACAATGACATGTTGGTGTGCATGCCTGACCCGTTAATCCCAGCAACTGGCTTTGGCATAAATGTCGCAAAGTAACCATTCTTACGCGCAATGGTCTTCACAACCAACTTAAATGTCTGAATGTTGTCGGCTGCTTCCAAAGCAGAAGCGTACTTGAAGTCAACTTCATGTTGCCCTTCCGCAACTTCGTGGTGAGCCGCTTCAATTTCAAAGCCCATCTTTTCCAAAGTCAACACGATTTCACGGCGGACATTTTCACCCATATCAAGTGGGGCCAAGTCAAAGTAGCCACCCTTATCGTTCAATTCAGTGGTTGGGTTACCGTTGGCGTCCAACTTGAACAAGAAAAATTCTGGTTCTGTGCCAACGTTAAATGATGTGAAACCAGCAGCTTTAGCTTCTGCCAAAACCTTGCGCAAAGCATAACGTGGGTCACCAGCAAATGGTTCGCGATCAGCCGTATAGATATCAGCAATCAAACGTGCAACCTTACCACCATGCTCATCTGTTGCCCATGGGAAAATCATAAAGGTTGACAAGTCAGGGTAAAGATACATATCTGATTCGTTAATACGCACGAATCCTTCAATTGATGACCCGTCAAACATCAAATTGTTGTTTAACACTTTGTCCAATTGTGATGTTGGCACTTCAACGTTCTTGATTGCACCAAAAACATCGGTAAATGTGACACGGATGAACTCCACATTTTCATCTGCAACAATTTGCTTAATTTCTTCTTTTGTATATGACTTGCGTGCCATGATTTTCCTTTCTTCCTACACCAATATTGAAATGCCCAGCATTTCAAAACTAACGACCAAACCGACCAATTTGCGCAAATTCTTTTTGCAATGATCGACGTAATGCTGTTTCCGAATCAGGTTGCCCTTCTGCTTTGCGGCGCTTTTTTGCGAAGATTTCTTGAATATCTTTGATTGAATCACCCGCATCTAGAAAATCTTTGATTTCTAGTAAGCGATCCACGTCATTCAATGAAAATCGACGCTGACCGCCCTTCCCGCGATTTGGCGTAATTAACTGATTTTGTTCATAATATCGAATCTGACGATCAGTTAATAGGGTCAATTCACGGACGGTGCCAATCGGCAGAATTGCTAAATTTCTTCTCAATTCACGTTCGCTCATTTAACAACCTCCGTTAACATATCTATATTCTAAGCTAAATCTGGCGATTTTGATAATACATGTCAGCTTTTATAACATGAGAAAATAAGGTCCCTATTTTAACGCGCAAAAAAGCGTGCTAAAAGCACGCTTACTTGGCATCATACCATGTTTTACCATAATGGCTTTCAACCTGCATAGGGACATCCAAAGTCACAGCTGAATCCATCACTTGGGTCACCAATGCTGTCAATGCGGGTATTTCAGACGTTGGTGCTTCAAAAATCAATTCATCGTGGACCTGCAGTAACATCCGTGCTTGCATGTTATTTTCTGCTAAGGCGTCGGCCACCTTAATCATCGCAATCTTGATAATATCCGCAGCGGATCCTTGAATTGGTGAATTCATCGCGGTTCGTTCCGCAAAACTCCGCAAGTTAAAGTTTTTGGCATGAATATCAGGTAAGTAACGGCGCCGCTTGGCAATGGTTTCCACATACCCTTGTGCATGTGCAACCGCCTTAATATTTTCCATCCACTCATGTACTTTAGGGAATTCTTTAAAATACGTTTCAATAAACTGTTTGGCTTGCACACGGGAAATCCCCAGATTATTGGCCAAACCAAAATCAGAAATCCCGTAGACAATCCCAAAGTTAACCGCTTTTGCCGTTCGCCGTTGTAACGCATTAACTGGTGCTTGACTATCTAAACCAAAGACGGCACGTGCCGTTTCGGCATGAATATCTTCGCCATTTAAGAACGCCTGTTGCATATTTTTGTCACCTGTCATATGCGCCAGCACGCGTAATTCAATTTGCGAATAATCCGCGCCAAAAATTTGCCAATCTGGTTGACTCGGCACAAAAGCCGTCCGAATTTGACGTCCTTCATCAGAACGCATCGGAATATTTTGCAAATTAGGATCAACTGATGACAAGCGGCCCGTTTGCGTTAAGGTCTGTAAGAAACGCGTGTGAATTTTGCTATCTTTTTGATTGACAACCGCTAATAGGCCATCCACATAGGTGGATTTTAGCTTGGCCAATTGCCGGTATTGTAAAATATAATCGACAATTGGGGCTTGATGTGCTAACTTTTCCAGGACATCAACTGCCGTTGAATAACCAGTTTTCGTTTTTTTGATGACTGGCAAGCCCATTTTTTCAAACAACAACACCCCGAGTTGCTTCGGTGAATTAATGTTGAATTTTTCCCCAGCTTCTAGATAAATGGCATCTTCAATCGCCTGAATACGACCAGTTAAATCTGTCCCAATTTCTACTAAACGCGCTTGGTTAATGGCAATACCACGGTATTCCATATCGGCTAACACGTGGGCTAAAGGCAACTCAATATCAGTGTACAAATGCATTTGCTCATGATCAGTTAAAGCCGCTAAAGTGGGCGTTTCCAACTGCATTAACGCATCCGCCTTTTGACCAAGATGCGTCAAGACCTGATCTACGTCTTCTGGCACCGCAAACTTGGCTCCCTTGCCATAAACTTCTTCATCTGGCTGCACATATACATCAAAACGTTGGGCCAACGTTGAGAGTTCATTATCATTTGCTGTCGTATCGAGCAAGTAAGCTGCCAACAAAAAATCAAAATCAACACCCTGCAACGCTAAGCCCAGGCGCTTAAACAACACCAATTGTGCTTTGACGTTAAAAACGTTTTTGATGATAGCTGGATTTTCAATTACCGCGCGCAGTTCCGGTGTTTGCAGTAAGGACAAATCATGACTACCATAGTAACCCACTGTTGGATTACCAATAACAAAACCAATCATGTCATCTTCATGATAGTTTTGGCCGGCCATTTCGATATGCAAGGCAATTTTGTCGCCCATCATCGCCACCGCTCGTAAATTATCTGCCTGCAATGGCACAACATTCACCACTGGTTCCGGCACTATCGCTTGACTAGTCAGCTGACCAGATTGTTTTAAGGCTTTAATTTTAGCCAATTGTTGTTTAAAATCGATATCTTCATAGAATGGTGCCAACCCATCATAATCAATACCGCGATATTCAATTTCCGTCAGTGGTAATTCAAGATCAGCGTCTGTCCGAATCGTTGCTAATTGCCGTGCTGTGTAAGCAGCTTCGCGATCGTTAATCAAATTCTCTTTCATTTTTGACGGCTTCATCTCATCGATTTGAGCATAAAGATTATCCAAATCGTGATACTGGGCTAACAATTTCAACGCTGTCTTTTCCCCAACCTTAGTAACGCCAGGATAATTATCAGACGTATCACCAGTTAGGGCCTTTTTCTCAATAATTTGTAGCGGTGTCAAGCCATACTTTTCTTGAATATAGGCTGGTGTAAAACGCTCAATTTCCGTCACACCTTTTTTCGTCACGTTCACTGTGATGTTATCCGTTGCGAGTTGGATTAAATCTTGGTCGCCCGTCACAATGGTTACCTGATAGCCGGCAGCTTCACCTAAACGCGAAAATGTCCCAATGATATCATCGGCTTCCAATCCAGGATGTTCATAATTGCGTAAGCCATGTAAAGCGACCATTTCACGCAGATAGGGAAACTGTTCTTTGAACTCTTCTGGTGCCTTTGATCGGCCGTCTTTATAACCTGCAAATAAGTCACCACGGAAGGTTTCTTTGCCCGATGCTGCATCCCAGGCTACCACAGCTAGATCAGGTTGCATGGGATCCACGATTTGGTCTAGAAAGTTATTAAAAGCGAACAAGGCGTTGGTGTGGAGCCCATTATGCGCAATCATCCGATCCAATTGATTATACATGGCATAAAACGCACGAAATGCGAGCGAATTACCATCAATTAAAAGTAGTGTCTTTGTCATTTTATCTTCCTTTACGTAGTTCTAGTGTAACAAAAAAACAGCCTTTCGGCTGCTTTGTCTTGTCTTTCGACAATTAAACTTAATCTCTTGAGTTACCAATACCAAAGATTTGAATAAAGGCAAAGAACAAGTTAACAAAGTCAAGATAGAGACGCAAGGCCCCATTGACTGCCAAGCCCGTTGTATCAACTTGACCAGCATATTGACCGTACATCACCTTCAAGTTTTGGTTATCATAGGCTGTATACAAAGCAAAGATAATCACGGTTACCCCTGAAATCAATAATGAGACAATACCATTATAGAAAAATAGGTTAATCAATGATGCAATGATCAAACCAATCAACATGCCAAACAAAATTGATCCCATACCTGTTAAATCACGCTTCGTGAACACACCATAAAGTGCCATACCACCAAAGACTGAAGCAGCTGAGGCGAAAGCCATCATGACTGAAGCACCGGTATAAACCGCCAACAACAAGCCCAATGTCAACCCTTCAATCACGGCAAAGGCCATTAAGAGACCAAACGCACGTGCTGGGTTTTTAAATGTAGCGCGACCAATCATGGTCATGATCAAGATTTGAATCCCAAACAAGGCCAATGTTCCGATCAAATTACCGGCAATCAAGGCATAAACTTGTGCTAAGAAAAACTTTTGTACAATGAAGCCAGTGAACGCTGTCACTAAGACTGCAATGCCCATAAAGCTATAAGTTTGTTTAAAGAACGCACGCATCCCTGCGTCCATGCC
>NZ_CBDKZH010000044.1:0-11312 GCF_965300815.1 Leuconostoc sp. | reverse complement strand
GGGTATCACGATCAAAGTTTTGCTGATGATCAAACCATTGCATCGGCCTCATCAATCCGTTTGGCCTTGCATAAAGGCAAACTTGACAAAGTACAGGGCGTTGTGCCAGAAGCGACATTACAGGCGATTGCACAAGCCCCACATACGATTGCCTTTGAAACGCCATTTTGGCAATTATTGAAGTACCGCTTAATGACGGATACAATTGGGCAGTTGGGGCAAGTTTATCAAATGGCTGAAGGCTTAGAACATCGCTTAGCGGCAGTAGCGCTGGGTGAACCTGGTCCCAAAAATTATCAGAGCTTTATTAAGTCAGTGAAATCAAAGCGCTATACTTTTGCGCGGATGCAGCGCACGTTGTTGTATACGTTACTCAATATTAAGGTTGATCAAATGCAGGCGGCCATGCAAGATCCTTATTTGCGCATTCTTGGATTTACCGATGCAGGACAACAATTCCTCAATCAGATTAAAAAGACGGTAACGTTACCGTTGATTAGTAAAGTGGATCAAAATCTTGCCAAGGCTAACTTGCGATTAGATTATAAAGCGGGTAAAATCTGGCAGTTATTGGCCAATGAGCCTGGGCAACAACAGGACGTGACACGTCAGCCGATTCATGTAACCGGCCAAAAATAAGCAGACAGGGGAGAAATAAATGAAATATCATAAAAATCAACTACAAAAATTTCGCCAAAATGCGTTAACTTTCGATGAAGATTTAACGCTTGAGACATTGGCTAAGACACGTTTTCCAGACACCATTTTAGCTTTGTCACCACTTCACGTGACTGGGCAAATTAAATACACTGACCAAGACGATTTGCTACTTAACGCGCATGTGACAGGGGAAGTCACAGTGCCGTCATCACGATCATTAGCACCAGTTGTACGGCCAGTGGATTTGGTGATTGAAGAACGTTATGTTGAAGATGAGAAGCGGTTGGCTGACTTTGAAGAGACCGATCCTGTGTTTGTATTAGAAAATGATACACTTAACGTCGACGAAGCCGTCCTTGACAACATTGTAGCTGAATTACCGTTGCAAATTTTGACGGCGGAAGAGCTGGAAAATGATGTGTTACCATCTGGACAAGATTGGCATGTTATCAGTGAATCAACTTATGAAAATGAGAAAAAAGCAGCAGAAACCGAGCAGTTGGACCCAAGACTAGCAAAATTAGACGATTTTTTCAAAGAATGAGAAAAAACTTGCAAATTTTTAGAAACTACTCTAAAATATAGGGAAGTAAAAGAATTGGATTCGGTGTTGCCGATTTAACTATTGAGGACAAAAAATGAGCAAAGTATTGATTGTTGAAGATGAAGAAAACTTGGCAAAGTTTGTCGGCCTTGAACTAAAGCATGAAGGCTATGAAGTCGAAACAGTTTTAGATGGTCGTTCAGGACTAGACGCCGCACTGGAAAATAACTATGATGTTATTTTGCTTGACTTGATGTTGCCGGAATTAAACGGCTTGGAAGTTGCCCGTCGTTTGCGTGAAACAAAGAAGACACCAATCATTATGATGACAGCACGTGATTCAGTGATTGATCGTGTTTCAGGTTTGGATTACGGGGCAGATGATTACTTGGTGAAGCCATTTGCCATTGAAGAATTGTTGGCACGTATTCGGTCACTCCTTCGTCGTATTGCAATCGAAACGGAATCAAGTGATAAGCACCGGTCAATTATTAACTTCAAAGACTTGCGAATTGAAAAAGAAAATCGTATCGCACGTCGTGATGACCAAATTATCAATTTGACAAAGCGTGAATATGACTTGCTCTTGACGTTGGTTGAAAACATTAACGTTGTGCAATCACGTGAACAATTGTTGAAGGAAGTTTGGGGCTTTGACTCTGAAGTTGAAACCAACGTAGTTGATGTGTACATCCGTTATTTACGTAACAAAATTGACGATCCAGAAAGTAAAGCATCTTATATCCAGACTGTTCGTGGTACTGGCTATGTGATGCGCAGCTAATAAATACTATGGTTGACAAAAAAAATACAACTCAAAAAGCCGCACGTCGTTTCTCATTAGGTTGGCAACTGTCACTGGGGATGGCGTCTGGTTTTTTTGTTGTCTTCATTTTCTTTACGTTGATTGTCATTGCGCGAATTAAGCAATATTATGGCACGTTACCGGCCCACTTGTACCATTGGTTATGGGGGACTGTCTTTTTAGGCGGCGTGGCCATTTTTATTTTTGCTTTTCTACTAACGCGTCTGATTTTACGTCCCGTCAAGTCAATTGAGACAACCATTGAAGCGTTACGTGATGATCCGATGACTGAGGTGCGGGCGAAACAGACCGGCCCTAATGATGAATTTTCGGATTTGGTCAGTGTGTTAAATCGGATGATTGATCGGCTACAAAATTTGATTGCTGCGCAGCAACAATTCGTTTCCGATGTTTCCCATGAGCTGAGAACCCCCGTTACCATTGTGAAAGGGCATATGGATTTGCTTAATCGCTGGGGGAAAGATGAACCGGAAGTGTTGGATGATTCGATTAAATCATCCCTTGCCGAGATGCAACGGATGGAAACACTGATTAATGAAATGTTAAACCTGACCCGTGCGGAACAAATTCCAATTGAAAATGTTCAAGAAATCACGGAAATTGGTGGTTTGGTGCATCGTGTTTATGACAACTTTAAGTTGATTCATCCAGATTTTATTTTCACCTTGGATGATGACTTAACGCATGAAGCGAATGTGAAAGTTCGTCAGGATCACATGGAACAAATCTTAATTATCTTAGCGGATAATGCAGTAAAGTATTCAACAGATCGTAAGGAAATTCATTTTGCCTTGTCACAGACGGCTAATCGTGTTGAAATCGGGGTCCAAGACTTTGGTGAAGGGTTATCGACTGAAGATGCGGGACGGGTGTTTGATCGTTTTTATCGTGTTGATAAAGCACGTTCCCGTGCCAAAGGGGGCAATGGGCTTGGTTTGAGTATTGCCCAACGCCTAGTTAACGCTTACGGTGGTGAAATTGCCATTGAAAGTGCCTTGGGATCGGGGTCAATTTTTACCATCCACTTACCACTTTATCGGGAGGCGCAGCATGGTCAGTTATCAAATTAATGTTTATGGTCGTGTCCAAGGCGTTGGCTTTCGTTGGTTTACCCAGCAGGCAGCAGAACGCCATCACATCAGTGGTTGGGTACGGAACAAAACAGATGGCTCGGTTGAAATGGCGATTCAGGGTGAACCGGCTGGGATTGATCGTTTTTTAGCCATCATTGCTGCTGGACTGGTGCCTATAGTCACGTCACACAGCTCGTTAAAACGCCGATTGCGCCGTTTGAAGGGAAAAACTTTACCATTAGGTAGGAATTATTGGTATAATGGTTATCTGTAATAACCAGGAGAAAAAAATAACCTCATGAAACAAGTCAAGCGCGTCCTCACAATAGCTTTTGTGATTTTAGATATTATCTTAATTACCGGTGGCTATAGCCAACATAGTCGTATGTACCGCTGGATTGGGCAACCATTAGCAGATATCATGGCCAATATTGCGCACGTTATTGGTGGTGTCAATGGTATCGGTTGGGCGATTATCATTATTACAGCGATTTTGCGTTTGATTTTGTTGCCGTTCTTCTTGAATCAACAAGTCAACACAACAATTAACCAAATTAAAATGCAAAAATTAAAGCCTGAAATTGATAAATTACAGGCCATCTCACGTCAGGCAGGGACATCTGCTGAACAACAACAAGCCAGCATGGCGATGATGTCACTGTATCGCGAAAACGATGTCAGTGTCATTGGCGGTATTTCATTTTTGACTTTAGCCATGCAACTACCAGTTTTTTCTGGTTTGTACGCTGCTATTTTGCACGCTCCAGCATTGAAAGGGGCAACTTTCTTTGGGCTTAGCTTAGGGCAACCACAATTGATCTTTGCGATTGCAGCCGGTGTGGTTTACTTGGTGCAAGCTTGGATTGCCGTGTTACGGATGCCAGAAGAACAAAAGAAGGCGTCAGCAACCATGATGTTGATCAGTCCAATCATGATTTTTGTGTTTGCCATGATTGCCAGTGGCGCAATTGGCTTGTACTTTATCGTGGGTGGTTTATTCGCCCTCTTGCAGTCTTTGATTCTGCACTTCCAACGTCCTGGTTTGGAAAAGCGTGTGGCGCGTGAATTTAAAATTAAGAAAACAGCAGATGATTTGTTAGCAGATCGTGCGCAAACGACACCAGGCACGCAAGCAGCACCTGCAGCCGAACAAACATCAGTACTACCACCAAAATCAAAGCGCAATCGTAATGCTGGTAAACAGCAGCGTTAATGTTTAAGTACGCCAAAAATTTGGCGTACTTTTGTTAGTTCTCAAGAGAACAGAAAGAAGTTATTATGGATCGTATTTTATCAAATCAAAACAGTCGTGTGAAAGCATGGGCAAAGCTCGCTACTAAGAAAGGCCGTCTTGAAAACAAGACTTATTTACTAGATGGCTGGCATTTAGTTGAAGAAGCTATTAAAGCAAAGGCCAAGTTCCATGCCGTGATGGCGACAGAAGCCCAAATGGCTGAACACTTGCCGGATGTACCGCATGGTGTACCAGCTTTTGAAATTAGTGAAGAAGTTGCCAAGCATATTGCTGGGACGAATACACCACAAGGCATTTTTGCCGAAATCTCATTGCCAGACAAGACGTTTGATCCAAGTTATGTGCATGATGGTGCTTGGTTGTTGCTTGACAAGATTCAAGATCCAGGTAATGTTGGGACGTTGGTTCGTACGGCCGATGCTGCTGGCTTCAAAGGCGTCGTCTTGGGCGAAGGCACAGCTGATGCTTATTCACCAAAGGTTGTTCGTGCCATGCAAGGGTCACAATTCCATTTGGAAGTCTTAAACGGCGACTTGAATGAATGGACAGATGCGTTGACTGCGAATGGCTTGCCAGTTTATGGCTCACAATTGGATGAAGCAGCGCAATCTTACCGTCAAATCGAACCAAGTACGCAATTTGCGCTAATTGTGGGTAACGAAGGTCAAGGTATGGCCGAAGAATTGGCAGCGAAAACGACGGCTAACTTGTATATCCCAATCCAAGGTCAAGCGGAAAGTTTGAACGTGGCTATTGCTGGTGGTATTTTAATGTTTAGTTTGGCGGCAGGTAATTAAGCAGCCCGCGACATAAATAACGTCTTGTGATAAAAATTCTGTGCACAAGACGTTATTTTTTGTTATAATAGGTATTAATGATTTAATGAGGAGTTATGACTGTGGCAAAAATACTCACCGTTGCTCTGATTGTTGTGGGTCTATTGCTCATTGTGACAGTCATGATGCAACCAAGTAAACAACAAGATGCGTTATCTGCTTTATCAGGTGGCGCTGGCGATTTATTCGCTGAACGTAAGTCACGCGGGTTTGAAGCGGTGATGCGACGCACAACAGCTATTTTAGGCGGGTTGTGGTTCATTATCGGTTTCGCCTTAATGTACTTGTCAGCGCATTAAGAATGATTAAGGTCAGTTTGCTCTTTTTGTAGACTGACTTTTTATTTTGGAAATTTTTATTTTGGAGAAATATAGAAAGAGGAGACTATGGCAGTAGAACAATTAAAATCTCAAATTGGCGGTTTTTTAAAAGCAAACCGCGAACAATCCTTTAGCGCGCAAAATATGGCGGACGGCCTACGCATGAATTCAGCTGCGGGCTACCAAGACGTGGTTAATGCGATGAATGCGCTTGTGCGTGATGGGGAAGCCGTCGAAAAAGATGGCCAATTCTCATATAACATCAATGCCGGCTATGTGATTGGTGAATATCATGCCAATGACAAAGGATTTGGCTTTGTTAAATATGACAGTGAATTACCGGACTTTTTTATCAATCCTGAAAATACGTTACAAGCCATGCAAGGTGATACGGTGCGGGTTTCAACAGTTAAGTCTTCAGCATCAGCTGACCGTGGCCCTGAAGGTAAGGTAGAAGAAATTATCAGCCACGCCTTTGAACGGGTTGTGGGGACTTTCTCACTTGGCTCAGAGGCGAAGGGGATGATTGGAGAAATCAAACTCAGTGACAAAAAGGCCATGGGTTATAAAGTTTTGGTGAGTGCTGATGGCATTACGCCAAACGATGGTCAAGTTGTGGTCGCGGATGTTACCCGTTTCCCAGATAAAGTTCACCCACGTGAACTAGTGGCAACGGTGACGGAAACATTAGGTTACAAGGATGAACCTGGAATGGACATTTTGCAAATTGTCTATTCTAAGAAAGTACCAAGTGAATTCCCACAAGAAGTGTTGGATGATGCAGCCAAAATTCCAGTTGACGTGCCGAAATCTGATTGGGCCGGTCGTGAAGATTTGACTGAACAAACACTGGTCACAATTGATGGTGCCGATACGAAAGATATCGATGATGCCGTTGTGGCTTGGAAGTTAGATAATGGGAATTATCATTTAGGTGTGCACATTGCCGATGTGTCACATTATGTCACGGAAGGATCAACGATTGATGCGGAAGCTTATAAGCGTGGGACATCGGTTTATTTGACAGACCGTGTCATCCCAATGTTGCCACGTAACATTTCAAACGGGATTGCGTCATTAAATCCTAATGTTGTCCGTTTGGCAATGTCTGTTGAAATGGAAATTAATCCACAGGGACAAGTTGTGAACCACCATTTGCACACATCTGTGATTAAGTCACATGCGCGGATGACTTATGATGCGGTCAACAAGATTCTTGATGGTGATGTGTTTGTGCAAGACGAATACGCACAATTGACACCGATGTTTAAAGTCATGGGCGAATTACATGACATTTTGTACAACATGCGTAAAAAGCGTGGGGCAATCGAATTTGATGCGCCAGAAGCACAAGTTGTGGTAGACGATGAAGGTAAGGCAGTTGATATTAAGCTGCGTGAACGTGGCACAGCAGAACGGATGATTGAGTCCTTCATGTTAGTGGCAAACGAAACAGTCGCGGAGCACTTTGACAAGTTAGAAGTGCCATTCCTTTATCGTATTCACGAGATGCCCGATGAAGAACGCGCGAAGTCATTCTTTGAATTTTCAAAGACATTGGGACACACCGTTTATGGTGATCCAAGCAAGGTAACACCAGCAATGTTGCAACAGTTAATGGCTGATGTGGCTGGTGATCCGGCTGAACAAATGATTTCAACGATGATGCTACGGGCAATGAAGCAAGCGAAGTATGCACCAGATCCTATTGGCCACTTTGGTTTGGGAGCTGATTACTATACACACTTCACATCACCAATTCGTCGTTACCCTGATTTGACGGTTCACCGCCTCATTAAGTGGTATGAAAAGCATGGTTATGGTCCGGAAGCACAAGCAAAATATGCCGATAAGCTCGGCCAAATTGGTGAAGATACCAGTGCCCGTGAACGGCGTGCGATTGACACGGAACGTGATGTTGATGCTTTGAAGAAGGCCGAATACATGTTAGACAAAGTGGGTCTGGAATTTGACGGTGTTGTCAATTCAGCCATGAAGTTTGGCTTGTTTATTAGCTTAGAAAACACGGTTGAAGGATTAGTGCACATTTCTAACTTGACCGATGATCATTATGAATACGATGAAGCACACGCTGCCTTGATTGGTCGCTCAAAGCACCGTATTTTCCAAATTGGTCAAAAGGTGCGTGTCAAAGTTTTGCGCGTTAACAAAGAAGAACGGACTGTTGACTTTATGTTAGTGGATCCAGAAAATGCGCCAACAACCGACATCCGTGTGGCGTCAAAGAACAATGGTAAGTTTGGTAAAGGCCGTAATCGCGAAGAGCGTTGTAAGAATGAGCGTCGCGGTAAGTCTGAAGGACCACGACAACGTCGCGGTAACTTAGATGCTAAGCAAGGCCAAAAGCGTGATGCAAAGCGAAATTTCTAAAGCAACGCGCAATGAAAGACTAATTTTTTAGTGGCGGGAACAGTATGGCAAAAAAGCAACAACAGACAGAAAAATATCTTGCACAAAATCGCAAGGCGCGGTTTAATTATGCAATTGAAGACACGTTTGAAGCTGGGATTGCATTAACTGGGACTGAAATTAAGTCTGTCCGTGCGGGACAAATTACCATCGGGGATGGTTTTGTGACGATTCATAATGGGCAACCACTATTAACGAATGTGACAATTGCGCCTTATGCGCAAGGCAATCAATTCAACGTTGATCCAACCAGAACACGACCATTACTTTTGCATAAACGCGAAATCAATCAATTAAGTCGCGCTGCGGCCGAACCAGGGGTCACGATTGTGCCCTTAAAGGTCTACCTGAAACATGGTTTTGCCAAAGTCCTGATTGGCATTGGTCGCGGAAAAAAGAAGTATGATAAACGCGAAGATATCAAACGTCGGGACCAAGAACGCGAGCTTGGTCGGCGCTTAAAACATTAAGCGCAGGACCGGCTTTGGGTTTGACGTTAAGTAAGTTTACAGCTATACTTAATATATGTGGAATAGTTGAAATTTCACAAGCTGAAAGGAATGACACGCATGATAGTAACAATCATTTCAGCACTCTTCGCAATCGTGATTGGTCTCGTTGTCGGTTATTATGGTCGTCTTTGGCAAGATAACAAACAAATTAACGCAACGAAACAAATTGCAGCTAACATTCTTGAAGAAGCAAACAAAGAAGCTAAAAGTCTCATACGTGCAGCGAAAACTGACGCGAAAGAAATGGCCCAAGATTATCGTAATCAAGTGGATTTAGATTTCAAAGATCGTCAAAAGCAACTGCAGCAACAAGAACAACGGCTTGAAGATCGCATCTCGAACCTCGACAAGAAAGATGCGGCCTTGAATCAGCGTGAAGCGCAATTGATTCAAAAAGAAAACCAAGTACAGCAACGTTTGGATGATGCAAATCATAAAAAGACAGTTGCCAATGACTTAGTAACAGCACAACAGGAAAAGTTGGAAGAAATTGCCCAATTAACGCCTGTTGACGCTAAAGAACAAATTTTAAGTCAAACGAAACAAAGTTTGGTACGTCAACGTGCTGCTTTAGTGAAAGAAGCTGAAGAAGACGCGACGAGCGAAGCCGAAAAGCGCGCGCGCAATATTATTGTGCAAGCGATTCAACGGTCGGCAGCAGATGCTGTGGCGGATGTCACAGTGTCGGTTGTGCATTTACCAAGCGAAGACATGAAGGGCCGAATTATTGGTCGTGAAGGTCGGAATATTCGCACATTAGAATCATTGACAGGGATTGATTTAATCATTGATGATACACCAGAATCAGTGGTGTTAAGTGGCTTTGATCCAGTTCGTCGTGAAATTGCTAAAATGGCCTTAGATGCCTTGGTAGCAGACGGTCGCATTAATCCTTCACGGATTGAAGAGACTGTTGAAAAGGCACGTCGACAAATTGATGAAACAATTCGTGAAAAGGGTGAAGAAGCGGTATTTGAGCTTGGCCTACGTGGCCTGCACCCAGATTTGATTAAAATGATTGGCCGGATGAATTATCGAACGTCTTACGGTCAAAATGTGCTCCAACATTCAATCGAGGTCGCAAAACTTGCGGGAATGATGGCAGCAGAGCTTAAAATGGATGTCGCGCTTGCGAAGCGCGCTGGATTAATACATGATATTGGTAAGTCGGTTGACGCTGAAGTTGAAGGTTCCCACGTGGAATTGGGCGTACGTCTTGCCGAGAAATTTAACGAAAAGCCTGATGTGATCAATGCCATTGCGTCACATCACGGCGATGTACCAGCAACGTCACCAATTTCTGAATTAGTGACCGCTGCTGATGCCATTAGTGCCGCCCGTCCAGGGGCGCGCAGTGAATCACTTGAAAACTATGTCCAACGTTTGAAGGATCTTGAAGCCATTGCTAACTGTTATGACGGTGTTGAAAGTGCTTTTGCCATTCAAGCTGGACGTGAAGTTCGCGTGATTGTCGAACCAACTAAATTAACGGATATCCAGGCAACAGTCTTAGCACATGATATTAAATCAGATGTTGAGGAAAAGCTAGAATATCCTGGACATGTGAAGATTACAGTGGTCCGCGAAACACGCGCAACAGACTATGCCCACTAATAAACAAAAGTTACTCGTTGAGTAACTTTTTTTGTTATACTTATACTATGTTGTGCCAGTATGATGTTATTTTAATACAGTAGGTTGCAGCAAATACATTAAATATCACGGTATGGGGGGATTTATGGCACCAGGACAATGGGTACTTATCATTTTTGCGGTTGCTTTCTTATTACTGGTAATATTTATCGGTATATTCCTAATGCGCCTAACGCAATCACTTAAGATTATTACGTTCGACGTGGACACGATTGCCCGATCGAGCAATGAAATTCTTGGCAACGCCAATGAGCTATTGACTGATGTCAACGAGAAAATGAAGACATTAGATCCAACTGTGCAAGCAGTTGCGGACTTGTCGGTTACGGTATCAGAATTAAATGACACTGTACAAAGTGTGACAAATCGATTTGCTGCCTCAAAGCTTGTTCGCGGCTTTGGTGCGACGGGTATGGCAGCATCTGTTGCAAAAACGGCTATGCGTAAGTATAGTCACAAAAAATCATCAAAAAAGGAGACAAAGTAAATGTCAAAAGCTAAAGGATTTTTAATTGGGATTGCTGCGGGAGCAGCTGCATTGGCTGCGTTTAAAGTATTGCCAAAGAACCGTCAAGAAGAACTCAAAGCTAAAGCTACTGAAACATCAGATGCCTTGCGTGAAAAGGCCTATGATGCCGCTTATGCGACTGCTGATTTTGCTGGTGATGTAACGGAAAAGGCTAAAGCTAAGGCTGCTGAATTAAAGGATAAGAGCCAAGAAAAGTATGGCGAAAAGATTGATTTGGCTGCTGATCAAGTGAAGCAATTAGCCGATCAAGCCACACCTTATGTTAATAAGGCAAAGGATTTGGCTGTAAGTTATGTGGATAAGGCACAAGCCTCATTGAATGAATTACGCGATAAGTTCAATAATCATGATATTGAATTGACACAAGCTGATCTCAACCTTGATGAAACATTGCGTGATTTGGCTGAAGCGGCTCAAGTTGAAGCTGAAGATTTCTCTGATAAAGCTGCTGATAAGGCTAAAGAAGTTAATGAAAATGTTGACAAGGCTGCCGAAAAGGTCAACGAAAACGTTGCTAAGACGGCTGAAAAAGTTAACGAAAAGGTCGACAAGGCTGCTGAAAAAGTTGCTGAAAAAGCCGACGATGTGAAATAATTAAGCATAAAAAAAGCGCTCACAATATGTGGCGTACCCCGAAAGTTAAAGCAACTTTCGGGGTTTTATTTATGACTAAA
>NZ_CBDKZH010000043.1:4390-11474 GCF_965300815.1 Leuconostoc sp. | reverse complement strand
AAGATTTTGCCGATGTGCATGCGGTTGATAACGGCTTAGATGGTGAATTTGAAGGGCAAGAATCACCTTATGACCTCATTATCTCGGATTTGATGCTGCCAGGCGAGAATGGCTTGGAAGTCATTAAACATTTGCGTGAAAAAAATATTGAGACGCCAGTTTTGATTTTGACGGCTAAAGGTTCTTTAGATGATAAAATCGAAGGCTTTAATGTTGGCGCGGATGATTATTTGACGAAGCCGTTCTATCGTGAAGAATTATTGTTACGGGTGAAGGCTTTATTACGCCGTGCTGGTGTCTATTCGGAAGATAATACGATCGCGGTGGGTGATGTGCTCATTAACCTTGAGAATCGTGGTGTCCAAGTTCATGGGCAACCTGTCAAATTAGTCGGAAAAGAGTTTGATATTTTGACCTACTTGGCACAAAATAAAAACATCATTGTGACGCGTGACCAAATCTTTGATCGTGTCTGGGGAATTGATTCTGACACAACGATTAACGTTGTGAATATTTATTTGAACAACCTCCGGCGTAAGTTAGAGGCTGTCGGACAACATGATTTGATTAAAACGCTCCGTAATATTGGGTTTATTTTAGAGGTTGACGATGCCTAATGTCATCAATAAGCAACAACAAATTCGCGGCTTTCTTCTGCTAATTGCGAGTTTCTTTTTCATTTTCTCGATTTTAGGTGGGGTCATGTATTGGTCCTACACGCGTACGGTCTTTAGTAATTCAGATGCTGCCATTACCCAACAAATTCGTAACTTTGAATTGGCTGGCGCTTTGGATAATGCTGACACGACGGAACGAAAAGCACCACTGTTATTAGAAACCAATACCTTGGCCAATGTCTGGCTATATGACAGTCGTAAAAACTTAATCTTGGATGCCCGTTTACCAGAGGTAACCAAAGAATTACTCAGTAAACAATTCAAATACACCTCACGATTTGAGTCTGATACACCACAAACGGTACATATTGGGGATAACTATTATCGTGTGGCCAGTGTCACGTTTATTAGGGGAGCCAAAAACAATGACGGCCACCCTGTGAAATATGGTGTGATTACGGTCAATGTTAATGATACGATTTACAACCTTAATCACTTTAAAAAGGTGATTCTTTGGTCGTTTGGCTCATTTGGGTTGCTTGCTTTAATGTTATCTTACTGGATTAGTTTAAAAAACATGTAGCCGTTTTTGCGATCGTGGCAACAGCAGCAAGACTTTGTGAACAATGCGGCGCATGAATTACGGACACCAATGGCCGTGATTCAAGGTAAACTCGAAAATATGTTAACGCATCCAGAATCCACAGTACGTGAACAATCTGATGCCATTATCTTGTCCTTATCAGAAGTGAGACGTCTAACCTCGTTAACAAACAATATGTTAACCCTGGCGAAGTCAGGATCAAATATGACCCGCCTTGAAAAAGAATCGACTGATATTAGTGATTTCCTCTCACAAATTGTCGCGCCATACCAAGAAATGGCTGAATTTGATGGGCAACAGGTACTCTTGTCAGCGCGAGTAGGTCAGCGCGTGATGATTGATCAAAAGCGCATTCATCAATTGATTGTCCTGTTGGTCGATAACGCCTTGAAATATTCTGAAGCCGGCGATACCGTGTCAATTACTGCCATGATTGAAAAGCGTAAACTTGTCTTAACGGTTGCCGATACGGGGCGTGGTATCAGTGATGAGGCCAAAAAGCATGTCTTTGACCGTTTTTATCGAGAAGATAAGACAGGCAATCGAGAAACTGGTGGGACTGGCTTGGGCTTGTCCATTGCGGAGTGGATTGTCCATGCGCATGGCGGTAAAATTGTGGTGTTAGATAATCAACCAAAGGGGACGATTTTCAAAATCACGTTACCGCTATAACATACGAAAAATTGAAAGAAGCATGACCACGTTGATTAAAATGGAGGGCACGTGATGAAACATTCTCTTATAATAGTTGCGGCAGTTGCTGCCGTAGTTGGTGGTGGCGTCGTTTATTCTGGCACACAACCAAATTCTTGGTTCCAGCGCCAACCTGAAACCAAAAAAGTGGTAAATATTGCCGGGCAAGCGTCGATTGCTTCGACCGCCTATGTGAGTCAAGATGCTGCCATTTCGGCCTACAATAAAGTAAAAAATGCGGTGGTCACCGTGCAAAATTTGCAAAAGAATGCGGCGCAAACCCCAGATGGTTTTGCGGGGTTGTTTGGTCAATCAGGGCGTCAAAAGCAAGCCGATGATGGCCAAGTTGAAACTGCCTCAGAAGGCTCTGGTGTCGTCTATAAGATTGCGGATGGGTATGTCTATATCATCACCAACAATCATGTGGTGGCGAATTCGGATGCCCTACAAGTGATTACGGCAAATGGCGACAAGATTAAAGCAACCATTGTCGGGACGAATGAACAAAAGGATTTGGCCCTTATTAAGGCCAAAACAGACCTGATTAAAACGGCGGCGAGCTTTGCACCAAGCAGTAAGCTTCAATCAGGTGAACAGGTCTTAGCGATTGGATCACCGTTGGGGTCTGAATATGCGACTTCAATGACGAGTGGCATTATTTCATCACCACAGCGGCAACTGACGGCAGAAGAGACAGGATCGAGTGATGAAACGGTCATCCAAACCGATGCTGCCATTAATCCAGGTAACTCTGGCGGCCCGTTGATTAACTTATCAGGGCAAGTCGTTGGGATTAATTCATCAAAAATTGCTGCTGCAACTGATGGCACTAACGTTGAAGGGATGGGATTTGCCATTCCATCAGACGTTGTTGAAGCCTTTATTCAGCAAACAGAAAAGTAAAAGAGTCACCAATTTGGTGGCTCTTTTTATTGTGTGTTAAATGATTGTGCATCACAATACAATCATTTAATTTATGAAAGGGCTTTCAATAATAACAGAAGTGTACTATTCTTAGTTTCTGAAAACGCTTACAGGAAAATCACAAATTGCAGCCAGAGGAGAACAGGCATGATTAATTCAGTTGGGGTTGTTGCTAAAAAGCACAAGGATTTTGGTCAGTTGGCTGATGGGTATCTTAAGAAGACACCGATTTTCCAATTTATCATTGTATCGTTGATGTTTCCGCTGTGGGGAACAGCGGCGAGTTTAAATGATATTTTAATTACGCAGTTTAAAACAGTTTTTGCTTTAAATGATGCGGCAACTGCCTTTGTGCAGTCAGCGTTTTACGGCGGGTATTTTCTAGTCGCCATTCCTGCCAGTTTTGTTATTCGCAAGGCCTCTTATAAAGTGACCATTATGACGGGGTTGGTCGCTTATATCTTAGGGGCTGGTTTATTTTTCCCAGCATCGCGAGTGGCGACCTATTCGATGTTCCTTGTGGCTATTTTTGCCATCGCCATTGGGTTATCCTTCTTAGAAACAGCCAGTGATACCTACAGTGTGATGATGGGACCCAAGAAATATGCCAATTTGCGTTTAAATATTTCGCAAATCTTGAATCCAGTGGGCAGTATTGCTGGGATTTTGTTGGGTAAGTATTTGATTTTTGGTTCGGTGGGGAACCTGTCTGAAAAAATGGCCAGCTTGCATGGCGCAGAACGGCTGGCTTACGGCGAAAGCATGTTACAATTAACCCTCCAACCTTACAAATATATTTTGGCCGTCTTAGTTGTGATGTTGCTCATCTTAGCTGTGACGAAGATGCCAAGTGCCAAGCCAATTGTGACGGGGACACAGATGGCTAAGGTAAGTTTTCGTCAGTCAATTGCCTATTTGAGACAGAACAATCGCTTCAAAAAGGGTGTATTGGCACAATTCATTTATGTGGGGATGCAGACGGCTGTTTGGTCATTTACCATCCGGCTGGCTTTGGATGTGAATCATCATATTACAGATGCCGCGGCCTCAAACTTCATGATCTATTCGTATGTTGTCTTCTTTTTGGGGAAGGTTGTGGCGACTTGGCTCTTTACACAATTGAAAGCAACCCAAGTTTTGACGGCTTACTCAGTACTTGGCACCTTGGCGTTGTGCTCGCAACATTTGCGCCAGGCATGATTGCTGTGTATGCGGCCGTTGGGGTGAGCTTTTTCTTTGGCCCACAATGGCCAACGATTTACGCACATACCTTAGACCATGTAACAGATAAGCGTTACACTGAAACAGCAGGGGCCATTTTGGTTATGGCCATTGTGGGCGGTGCCGTTATCCCAGCTGTTCAAGGCCTCGTGTCTGATGCGGTGGGATCGATGCAATTGTCATTCCTGGTGCCAACGATTGCGTTTGCACTGGTGAGTTATTATTTTGCAACAGAAGTTAAACAAGAAATGGCGACAGGACGTTAAAGGAGAAAATAATGGCGATTCAAGATTATGTGACCGGTGTGCAACACGTCGGCATCCCAACCAAAGACTTAGCAGCAACCATTGCTTTTTACGAAGCACTTGGTTTTGAACAAACTGGCTTATTCCCTAACGGTAATAGTCGTTGTGCCTTTCTCAAATTAGGCAACCTTGTGATTGAAACTTGGGAAGGTGAGCCCGTTGGTCATGCCGGTGCGATTAATCATGTCTCATTAGATGCGACGGATATTGAAAAGGCTTTTGCAGCGGCCAAGGCAGCTGGTTTTGAATTGATTGATCATGACATTCAAAGTATTCCGACTTTCTGGCAGCATGGAATTCGCTACTTTAATATCTTAGGTCCGAACCAAGAAATTATTGAATTCTGTGAAATTTTAGCCCAATAAAAAAGGACCCTGTGATAAAAACAGGGTCCTTTTGATTAGGCTTGTGTACTTTGATACCAGTCGAGCACTTGTTGTGGTGTCAAGCATTCACCGTGACCAATACGTGACACTTCTTGACCATCTTCAAACAAAACAAAAGATGGGATACCACGCATATTGTACTTAGTTGCAACCGCTAGATTTTCGTCACGGTCGGCATCGAACCAGTTAGCAGTTTGGCTAATGGTATCCTGAATGTCTTGTACAAATGGCTTGATAGCGCGGCAATCACCACACCAATCTGCTGACAAAAACATCACATTGCGACCAGGCTTGTTAATATTTTCTTCAACGACAGCATCTGAATGATGAGTAGGTTCGTACATGTTTTAAGACTCCTAATTGATTTTGAAGTCAGTATACCATAAAAATTTTGCGACGTTAAATACTTTGCTTAGTTCACCATCATGACTATAAAATGAGAAGATTAAAAAATAAATGACAAATAAGTGTTGACAACTCACAGAATAAAAGTTATAGTTAATGACAATATAAACGGTGAAGAGATAAGTACAACATGGTATTTTACCCAGAGAGTCGACGGTTGGTGTAAGTCGATAAAATAACTGTTGGAAAATGGTCTTGGAGTGATTACAGAGACGAGCAAGCGGACACCCATCTGTGTGGCGCGGTAAGTTGAAGTCGGTGGTGCTCGTTAACGCACAACGTATAACCCGAAAGATCTCACAGATGTTCTCGACGAGATGTGGTGGGCGTACGTTTGAGGTGTGGGTGCGAGAGCCCTACATAAACACTGGGTGGTAACACGTTATTTTTGCGTCCCGTAGTCTAATTTTAGACTACGGGATTTTTTTGTTTTCACATGATGTTAAAAGGAGTGAATGATGAGTGTCATATTACAAAATGGCTTATTACGACATGATCAATTGGTCATTGGCCAATATCGTGTCCTGCAGCCAACGGTTAGCATTTTATTGGTGAATCTCATGCCGAATCGCCGGCAAACGGAACAGCAGTTTGCCCAACTCTTGGCACAATTACCGATCAATGTGCGGGTGACGTTTGCCGTACCCGCCACGCATATCATTCGTCATGACCGTGAGCTGATTGAAAAAAATTATGTAACGTTAGCCGACATTTGGCATCAACAATTTGATGGCTTAATCGTGACAGGTGCACCAGTTGACCGCGAAAAAGTGACGGCTATTGACTACTGGACCGAGTTTCAACAATTGCTGGTATGGCGGCAAACCCATGTGAAAGAAAGCCTACTGACCTGCTGGGCAGCCTATGGGGCCGGCTATGTCGAACGCAACTTCCCTGTGCGTCATGTTGACGACAAAATCTTTGGTGTCTACCACAACCAACCAACACTTGGTCAAGGGCATCCGCTATTAGCGCAAATGACCGACTTGGCGATGCCGCATTCACGGTATTTTACCATTCCAAATCGCGCCGTTGCCCAACGATTAAAGGTGGCTGGCGATGATCGCGTCGGCGCATTCATTTTACGCGATGATACGAAACGGACGACTTATGTGACGGGGCATTTAGAGTATGCGACGCACACGTTACATGATGAATTTTTACGCGATCAGCATGCAGGGCAGGCCATGTTGCCACCAGAAAATTATTATCGCGCGGGCGAACCGGTGAATTCATGGTCAGCATCTGCTGTGCAGTTTTTCAAAAATTGGGGCCATTTGCTGGTCAGTCAAGCTCAGCGACCGGCAGTCGTTGATATTATCCCAGCAGTACAAGCATAAGTGATTTTAGAGGAGTAACGATGACAACGACGATTGATACATTACTCGCCCAAGGGGGCAACGGGACAGACGATGCGCAAACAGGTGCAGTGGTTACGCCACTTTACTTTTCCACGGCCTATCGCCATCCAGGGTTAGGCGAGTCTACGGGTTTTGACTATGCGCGCTTAAGCACGCCAACGCGACAAGTGTTAGAAGAACAGCTGGCGCGCTTAGAACACGGCGTGCAAGGTTTTGCGACCAGTTCGGGGATGGCCGCCATTGATTTGGTGTTTGCGACTTTGTTGAAAACGGGCGATCATTTTTTAACCAGTGATGATTTATATGGTGGGACTTTCCGTTACTTTGATGATTTAGTGGTTCACAGTGGGGTGAGCTATACCGCGTGTCGTGATTTAGATGACTTTCTGACACAAATTCGACCCGAAATCAAGCTCATCTGGCTGGAGACATCTTCTAATCCAACCATGAAAATTACCGATATTCAAGCACTAAGTACGGCAGTTAAAGCCATCCGACCAGACATTATCATTGCTGTGGACAACACCTTTTTAACCCCGATTTTTCAACAGCCTTTAACACTTGGC
Organism: Leuconostoc sp.; assembly: GCF_965300815.1. Lineage (NCBI taxonomy): Bacteria > Bacillati > Bacillota > Bacilli > Lactobacillales > Lactobacillaceae > Leuconostoc > Leuconostoc sp. The sequence goes on along the minus strand of NZ_CBDKZH010000043.1, from coordinate 4,392 downwards.
GC
>NZ_CBDKZH010000043.1:0-4290 GCF_965300815.1 Leuconostoc sp. | reverse complement strand
GCTGGCGTGGGTGGCATGGTGAGTTTTTATTTGGCAGATGGGTATGATGTCGATCGCTTTTTGAAAGGGTTAACAATTGGGTCGTTTGCCGAAAGCCTCGGTGGCCCAGAAACATTGATTACCATCCCCGCAGTGCAAACCCATCATGATATGAGCCAAGCGCAGCGGGATGCATTAGGCATTTCGGATCAGTTAGTTCGGTTAAGTGCTGGGCTGGAGGACAAAACGGACTTGTTACAAGACTTAGTCCAAGCCATTGAAGGAGCGAAAAAATGAGTGATTGGACAGATTTAATTCAAGCCACAACAGCACACGACCCGTTGTCTGGGGCGATTAATACCCCGATTCAGCTCAGTTCGACGTTCCATCAAGCGTCATTTGATACGTTTGGGCATTTTGATTATGCGCGTTCTGGTAATCCGACGCGTGAAGTTGGTGAAGCCGCCATTGCCAAATTGGAACACGGCACGCAAGGCTTTTTATTCAGTACGGGGATGGCCGCCATCAGTAGTGTGTTGTTCACCTTGTCAGCAGGGGATCATCTTGTCGTCAGCAAGCATGTTTATGGCGGGACGTTTCGTGTCTTAGAAGACATTTTGCCCCGCTGGGGAATTACGCATACTTTCGTTGATTTTAGCGATGTCGCCGCTGTGACCGCAGCGATCACACCAGCCACCAAGGCACTATATATTGAAACGCCGTCCAATCCTGTGTTGCAAATCACAGATATTGCGGCCATTGTCGCTGTGGCAAAACAACATGGGTTGCTGACGATTGCCGATAACACGTTCATGTCGCCATTTTTCCAAAAACCTTTGGACTTAGGCGTGGATATCGTGGTGCATTCAGCAACCAAGTTTCTCGCCGGACATTCTGATATTTTGGCGGGTGCCGTGGTGGTCAAGGATAAGCAGTTGGCCGAGCGGATTTACTTTATTCAAAACGCGGTCGGGGCGACATTAGGTGTGTTAGATACTTGGTTATTATTGCGCGGGATTAAAACGCTTGGGGTGCGGATGGCGCAATCTAGCCAATCGGCATTGCAACTGGCGCAACATCTAGCGCAACATCCAAGCGTCACGCGTGTACTGTATCCAGGACTGGCGACTCATCCAGGCCATACCATTCATACCAGTCAAGCCACCAGTGGGGGCGCGGTGTTGAGTTTTGATGTTGGCAGTCAAGACAACGCCAGAAAAGTAGTAACAGCCTTAAAAATTCCGGTGTTTTCCGTTAGTTTAGGCGCTGTGGAAAGTATTGTGAGTTATCCACCAAAGATGAGCCACGCCGAATTGAATCAAGCGGAACTATCAGCCAGTGGGATTACACCAGGGTTGTTACGGTTTTCCGTGGGACTAGAAGATGTGACAGATCTCATAGCTGATCTCGACCACGCATTAGCACAAATTGACGCATAAAGAGGAGAAAAAAGATGACAACAGCTCGGAAATTACAGTACCATTTTGATCAAGTCGGGTCTTACTTACGGCCAGACGCGTTGAAAACAGCTCGCGAGCAATACGCCAAGGGTGAAATCACGCAAGCAGCACTTTTGCAGGTGCAGCACGCCGCGATTAAAGATTTGGTCGACGCCCAAGTAGCAGCCGGTTTGTCGGCAGTGACAGATGGTGAATTTAATCGGTCATGGTGGCATTTAGATTTTCTGGGACAACTCGGTGGGTTTGAATTTTATGATCAGGAAGCATCGTATAAATTTTACGGTGAAAAAACACGTTCGACAAATATTAGCTTAACTGGTCCAGTGCATGCGAATTTGAATCATCCGTTTTTTGATGATTTCAAATACCTCCAATCGATTGTACCTGAAGGTGTGGAACCGAAAGTCACGATTCCGTCACCAAGTCTCATCATTAATCGCGATCAACGCTCAGATGGCTGGGCGGATTACTATCCAACGTGGCAAGCGTTTTTGGACGATTTGGCACAAGCCTATCATGATACGCTCCAACATTTCTATGATTTGGGGGCACGTTACATACAATTGGATGATACAACTTGGGCTTACCTCATTGCCCAATTGAATGCCAATGCAGATGATCCGGCTGCACGGGCGCCGTTTGAGCAAACTGCCCAAGATGATGTCTATGTCATTAATCAATCTTTGGCTGGGTTACCAGACGACTTGAAGCTTTCCACCCATATTTGCCGAGGTAACTTTAAATCGACATATTTGTTTGAAGGGGGTTATGAACCCGTTGCCAAATATTTGGGCCAGTTAAATTACGATGCATTCTTCCTCGAATATGACAATGAACGTTCCGGTGACTTTGGGCCGTTGGCAGATATTTATAATGGGCGACCAAATGTTGAAATTGTGTTGGGCTTATTCACCTCTAAATCAGCAGATTTAGAAGCCGTTGACGATGTCGTTGCTCGGATTAATGAAGCAGCGCAATACGTGCCCAAAGCGCAACTTGCCTTATCAACACAATGTGGTTTTTCGTCAACCGAAGAAGGCAATATCTTAACGATTCCAGATCAGTGGCGTAAGTTAGCGTTGATTAAAACGATTGCCGATCAAGAACTGGCGACTGTTTAAGGAGAATTTTAACAAGCGTGTATAGGAGATGTGATGCGTAAAAAAACTTGGATTGGGCTTATTCTAGCGAGTATACTGGTCGTAGGGATCACTTGGGCAACCGTTAAGCAACGACCAACCAATGTCATAACGGTGGGATCGGTGACCAGCGATGCCGATATTTGGCGCCATTTAGCGCAGAGCAAGCAAGCGAAACAATTACATCTTAAGATTCAAGTGAAAGAATTTACAGATGGGCAAGCTTTGAATGTGGCCACGGCACAGGGTCAAGTTGATGTGAATGCTTTCCAAAGTTATGGCTACTTTGACGCATTTAACAAAGCCAGTAAAGTGGGGAAGCTAGCGAATCTGGGTACGACATATCTTGAACCGATGGGGATTTATTCGAGTCATTATCATGCACTCAAAGACTTGCCAGATGGGGCAACGATTGCCATTGCCAAAGATTTGGCAGATGAAGCACGTGGGTTAAAGCTCTTGGCTGATAATGGCTTATTGACACTGGCGCCTGATTTTGGCGCGTTAGATGGCTTAGAAAAAATCACCAGTAACCCCAAGCATTTTAAGTTTCAAGAAATTGATGACACCACTGGCGGCCGTGTTGTTAAAGATCCAAAAATTGCGGCCGTCTTGATGTCTAATTCTATTTCACAAGCCAGTGGCTTGAATGTGTTAAAAGATGCGCTGGCTTATGAACATGTCAACGGCCATACGCGGGCGAATATCAACATTTTAGCCACCGCTACAAAAAACCAAAACAATGCAACTTATCGGAAGCTGTTAACGCTTTATCATGACAAAGCCTCGCAAGCCTATATTGCTGCTAAGTATCATGGCACCAAAACCGAAGTGAACAAACCAATTAGTTATTTTAAAGGAGAAAAATAATGTCAGAAACAGTTGTTGAAAGTTTTACGCTTGACCACACCAAGGTCAAAGCCCCTTATGTGCGCGTGATTGAAACTCAAACTGGGCCACAAGGCGGTCACATTACGAATTATGACTTACGGCTCACCCAGCCAAACGAAACGGCGATTGAAACCGGTGGTTTGCACACACTAGAACACCTCTTTGCTGGACTCGTACGTGATGAAATTGATGGAATTATTGACATCTCACCATTTGGCTGCCGGACAGGGTTTCATGTCATTTCTTGGGTAGATTATGATGCCGAAACCTTGGCTAAAGTCTTTAAAAAGGTCCTAGAAAAGATTGTCAGTGATGACGTGACAGAGGTGCCAGCAGCTGAAATTCAAAGTTGTGGGAACTTTAAGGATCATAGTCTACATTCTGCCAAAGCTTGGGCAGCGATTATTCTTGAGCAAGGCATTTCAAGTGATGCCTTTGAACGACAAGTCGTGTAATGTTAGCGACCAATATGGCAAATTAGAGGAGTAGGCGATGCCAGTGAACCCGCAGAAAGTTTATTATTTGCATACGAATAAAATCGTCACGGCTGTGTTTTTGACGGGTAGCGGGGCGGTGGATAGTGTCATGTGATCGTGTTTTGTGACGTTACGCAACTATCACGAGACAAGAGGAGTCTAACACATGACACAAACACAACAAGAAATTGGTTTTCAACACGTCGGGTCGTTTTTACGGCCTGATGCACTGAAACAAGTGCGGGCAGCATTTGCCAACGGCCAGGTAACGGCTGACGAATTAACCGCAACTGAAGACGCGGCGATCACCACTTTGGTGGCCCAACAAGTGGCGGCCGGTTTGGA
>NZ_CBDKZH010000042.1:10051-11554 GCF_965300815.1 Leuconostoc sp. | reverse complement strand
ATCAAACACCGACGCAATCCGGTGAGTTACTGCGTCTTAAAATGCTAAACGTTAAACATTTACCAAACATGTTAACTAGCCTTTAATCCCTAACATCACATGTGCTGAGCAACCACACTAAAAGGCTAAGGAGAGATTTTTTCATGGCGAAAAAGATTGTTGATGAGAATGGCAACACAGACGTGCAAAAGAAGCCATTTTATAAGCGTGGTTGGTTTTGGACGCTAGCGATTATTGTCGTACTTGTGATTGCGGCAATTGGTCGCGCTGACGACAGCGCAAAAAAGGTTTCCTCTGAACATAAAACAACTTCTTCAGCTAAGGTTAACCACCAAACATTCAAAGTTGGTGACACTGTCAAGGCAGATGGCGTTACTTTAAAACTCAATAAAGTGGACTATTATAACGGTAGTTCAATTTCAACACCAGATTCTGGCAAGATGTTCGTGATGGTGAATGTTACTATTACTAATGTCGATCGCAACAAAGTCAGCTACAACCCATTAGATTTCAAATTGGACGACAATGGCAACCAAACTAGCCTAACCGAAATTGTGCTAGATGATAATGGTCACAAAGTTGTGGGCGATGATTTGAAGTCCGGCGACCTGACCAAGGGCGCTTCCGTTACTGGTACACTCGTCGGTCAAGCCGTCCAAACAGATAAACTCAAGCTAATTTACACAGGGTCACTATTCTCAAAAGATGAGAAAATTACCTTTGACCTCGACTAATCCTTTATGCCCTTTTGGGCGTACATATATAGGCTAACCACCACGTTCTGATCGCACACAGGAGATGATTATGACGACAACAGTACAAGTTACTTTTCTATTGTTTGCTGCCCTACTGATTGGCGCATCAAAAAAACCAAACCTATCAAAAATATATCGGTTATGCCTTGCTCATTATCGGACTGATCATTTTAGCATATCGACTATTGCGCTGATGCCGCTCACTCGGGTCACAACAAACATCACCTACTCGGTCATAAGACGTGATTTTTAGAAAGGGATATCATGCTATATTTAACAGTCAAATTCATCATGACGCTCATTTTTTGGTTCTTAATTTTCAATCTATTCAATTTTATTTTTGAAAAAAAAAAGCTAAAAATGATGGTGTCGTCAAGTTTGTTAATCAATTACGGTCAACACAATATATCGTATTTATTTTAAGTGTATTGCTAATCGGCTTTCTCTTGAACTTGATCATCACACAGGGTGATTTTTATTATAAATGGCTTTGTATCTATTCAATTGTCCTGATATATTTGCTTTGTTTAAACAAATATCGAGATAAGCAATAATCACTAAACTGGACGTTTTAACACAAAAAAGCCGCCCTACCAGTAAACCTGATAGAACGGCTAGAATAGCGCTAGAGGGGATCGAACCCTCGATTTCGGCCTGAGAAGCCGACGTCTTAACCACTTGACCATAGCGCCATAACAAAATATAAGTATACCGAAAAAATACTGCCTCGTCAACAAGCAATCAAAAA
>NZ_CBDKZH010000042.1:0-9951 GCF_965300815.1 Leuconostoc sp. | reverse complement strand
CATTTGGCCCTTGCCTTTACATTTAATGTTAAGTTCGCTACACTCAAAGTATCAATTGCATAATACGTGACTGATGACTTGTAGATAATTAGCCAAATACGGCAAGTGTCGGCAAAGCAACAAAACAAAAATTCGTATCATTTATATGACGAACTTTGAGCCACAATTTTCCCCCTTTAAATCGTTACAGACGCAGTTAACATAAGGAGCACAGTATGATCCAACTGACCCAACTCACTAAGAAGTTCAACAGCAAATTAGCCGTTAACCAATTAAACATGACACTTGAGCCCGGTCAAGTAATGGGGTTAATCGGACAAAACGGTGCCGGCAAAACGACGACTTTCCGTATGATTCTTAACTTCATTACGCCGACTTCCGGCACGATCACTTGGGATAATCACCCCATCACGCAACAGGATAAACAACGGATTGGCTTTCTCCCTGAAGAGCGTGGCTTGTATCAAAAGTTAACGATTGAAGAGCAAATCTTATATTTCGCTGAACTACACGGTATGCGACGGGCAGATGCCCGAACAGCACTAGCTGATTGGCTCAAAAGACTTGATGTTGTGGGCAAAGCAACGGACAAAGTGCAGTCTTTGTCAAAAGGTAATGCGCAAAAAGTCCAAATGATTGCCTCGCTCATTTTCAATCCTGAATTTATCATTTTAGATGAACCCTTTTCTGGGCTTGATCCTGTCAACACCAGCATCATGATGAACGAAATCATCCGGATGCGCGATCAAGGTGCCATGATTATTTTTTCAAGTCATGATATGGACAACGTCACAAAAATTTCAGACCAACTCACCATGCTGAAAAAAGGTGAAGTTATTCTACAAGGCGGCGTGCAAGAAATTCGTGAACAGTTTGGTCGGACAAAAATCTACGTTGAAGGACCCTTCACACAAGCCGAGTTGGCCCAGTTATCAGGGGTTGTTAGTGTCACCCCACACGGCGCAGGCTTTGACCTCGTTGTCACAGATGAAGCTGTGGGTCATGATATTTTCAACTATGTTACCCGAAACGGCTACATTCCGGCCTTCTCTCAACAACCCCCAACACTAGATGATATTTTCCGACAGGAGGTCGCTCACAATGCCTAATGGACTCATGATCGTCATTAAACAGACGTACCGTAATCATTTCAAATCTCGCGGTTATTGGCTTTTGGTCCTTTCGCCAATCATTTTTGCTGGTATTATTGCTGCGGTTATCTTTGGCATTACAAAAATGCAAGGTAACACCACCCCCAATGTGGCCATCGTCGGTAACCCTGCTGTACGCCAAGTCATGATTAAAAGCGAAAAAAGCCTCGACCTGAAAGTATCACGTATAACAACACAAGCACAAGCAAACAAAGCACTCGACAAGCAAACTCTTGACGGTGTGCTGACTTTTAATGCTAATGGTGCCACGCTCACAACACAGCCTAAGAGTAATAAAATCAATCAAGAGGCAATCAGCAGTGTCTTAGGTAATCTGGCCCGCACACAAAAAGCAGCCCAGTACGGTCTCACACCTGAACAGACCCAAGCATTGATACAGCCTTATCAGTTAAAGTCTGTCGTCAAGCAAGCTGACAACCGTACCACAAATGGCGATAATTCATCAATGGCCAACTACGGCATTGCTGTTGCTATTGGCGTCATCACGATGGTCGTCGTGATGTGGTATACCTCAATGATTGCCACAGAAATCGCCAACGAAAAGTCGTCACGTATTATGGAAACCTTGTTGGCTGCGACATCATCAAATATTCAATATTTCGGTAAAATCATTGGTATTTTTGCGCTAACACTCACACACATGCTCCTTTACTTGGTTGCCGGTATTATTGCCTATCTTATCTTTAAAAATAATGCAGCAGTTGCTGAGATTGCGCATAACTTCTCCGGTATTACGTTAGGATTTACTGTTTATGCTGTTTGCTTTATTCTAGTAGCCGTGGCCTTGTATCTCGTGCTGACGGCAATTATTGCCTCCCTTGTTAATGATAATTCACAAGTTCAACAAGCTGTTGGTCCCGTGACGGTGCTGGCCATGATTGGTTATTTCTTTAGTTACTTTATGACCAACATGCCAAACAATATCGTGATTAAAATTTTAAGTTACGTCCCATTTATTTCACAAAGTATGATGCCTGTCCGCCTGGTTACCAAGGTCGAATCCTGGCCAGCTGCCATTGTGGCCCTGGCTTTGTCGGCCATTGCGCTAGTCCTTCTAGCTTGGTTTGGCCGTGGTATTTACGCGAAAAACGTCTTGTCATACAGCGATGACAAGATTATGGCGCAACTCATCAGAAACATCAAACACCACGATTAAACTGAGGTCCTTATGACAACGCCCTTCTTTCTCACCAATAAAAAATGGTATACCTTTGAAACCCGCACCACAGCGGACTGGATACCCTTTCAACGTTTTGAACTCACCAACAAAGCGACACCAGAAGCGATTGCCAGCTTCAAAGCAACGATGATTGCCATCGGCCCCGAGGGTCAGATTGAGCCGGATAACTTAAATCGCTTTCAACAAGCCCTAGGCTATGCCGCACGCCGACACTATCTGTCAGAAGCACATGGATTATCCGATAACGAGTTAGCCCAAACACTGGCATTTATCAGTTATGCGATTCGTTCTTATCAACTACTCGATGATGCACTGACACCACCCAATACACTCATTTTTAGCAAACGTATTGCCACACTTTACCGGCAATTTTTGAAACAACATCCCACCCGCATTGATGATTCCGACCTCAATGCATGGATCATTGCCCAAGACCAACAACTGACGCAATAAAAAAACTACGACAATGTCGTAGTTTTTTTGACTAGTCATACCAGCTGTCAGCGAGTTTTTTGTGTGACTTGAGCCAGTCAGCAGCCGCAGCCTTCGGTGATTTACCGTTCTGAATGGCTAACATGACACTTTCCATATCGTCTTTCGTCCAATGGAATTTATCCAAGACTTTCCCAAGTTTTGGGTTATCTTGTTTCAGGCCTTTACGTGTAAAGGTTTGAATATTTTCACCCTTACCCATTGTTTCCTTTGGATCAGCCAAATACTTCAAATGATACTTACTAAACATCCAATGTGGTGACCAACCTGTCACAACAAGATCCTTTTTAGCTTTGTAGGCCTTATCAAGCGCAATGGCCATCGCACCAGATGATGAACCTTGCAACTGCCACCCCTTCAAGTTATCATAACTGTCCAATGTTTTTTGCGCACTAGCCATTTCACCGGCGCCAGGTTCAATTCCCGTAATGGTTTTATCCGCCTGATTAGATAAATCAGCAATTGAATTAGCCGCCATATAATCTGGCACAACTAATCCCGTTTTGGCACCGCGTAAATTAGGCCCCAGCATGTCGACATCATTTTTAAATTTGTTGTATAACGCTTTATTGGTATATGGCAACCAAGCACTAACAGAAGCATCAATTTGCTCCTTCGCAACAGATTGCCACAAAACAGCACTATCAAGTGGTGTCATGGTCACATGATAACCGTGTTGACGCAAAGATTCCGCTAACACGTTAGTTGACGCGACTTCCGAATCCCATTCCACATAACCAAGGTTCACGCGTTGGCCTGTTGCTTTCTGGGTTGTCATCACATTAATGGCACCACCAGCAATCATAACAAGCACTGTGGCTAAGATCGTCCAGCGTTTCCAAGGTTTAGTTTCAGCCTTTTGACCAGGTTGTGTCGTTAACTTTTGCGTAAAGCGATCAATAATAATCGCCAGAATCACTAACCCAAGACCATTGACGAAACCTAAACCAATATCCGCATGTTGCACAGCTGACAAGACACCACGTCCTAAGCCCGGTGCCCCAATCATTGAGGCCGTCACAACCATTGACAAGGCCAACATAATCGTTTGGTTCGCACCAGCTAAGATCGTGTTACGCGCACTCGGCAATTCTAACTTGATTAACTTTTGCCAAGTCGTTGAACCAAACGAATCAGCTGCTTCAACTAATGATACAGGGACTTGGCGAATACCAAGATCCGTCATCCGCACCATTGGTGGTAAAGCAAAGATAATTGAGGCAAATACCCCTGGCACCACGCCAATCCCAAAGAATGCCACTGCTGGAATCAGATAAACGAAACCAGGCATCGTTTGCATAAAGTCCAAAATCGGCTTCACAATGGCTGCTGTTTTTGGTGATTTAGCAGTTAGGATTCCCAATGGAATACCGATGACTAACGAAATAACCGAAGCCATGATAACCAATGTCAACGTACTCATCAAGTCTTCCCACAGATTTTGGTTGGCCACGATGGCTAAACCCAAAAAGGTAAACGCTGGGAAACCAATTTTTTTAGGTGTGGTTAAAATGGCAATTAACGTGATACCAGCAATCATTAACGGCATTGGAATCGCAGTCAAGCCGTTGGTCAAACCATCCATGACAGCTTGCCCGACGTGTTGCATGACATTAAATAAGCCAGATAGGTGATCGGTTAACCAGTTAACGCCCGCCGTCACCCAGTCTTCTAAGGGTAATTTAGGTATATTAAGCATGTTCGTCCTCTCCTTGTGTATCAGCTAACGCTTCCAAAACACCACCACGAATGATGACACCTTTGACCCGATTGCTGTCGTCAACAACCGCAACAGGGGTTTGGGCATCGTAAATGATTGGCATAATATCCACAATTAACGTATCTAATGAAACCGTTGGCATGTCAGACACCACCTCAGTTAGTGGTGTTTTATCACGGCGCGCAGTCACGGCCGCATCAGATGACAAATAACCAAGGAGCTCACGGTTACGGTTGACGGCAACCAGACCAGAAACTTCTTCATCCGACATTTTACGCAACGCCACCGTTGGGCCATCGACAGTCAAGTTCGTCGTTAAGGCTGGAATCATAATACTTTCCGCCGTCAACACCTTTGTCCGATCAACACCACCGATAAATGTTCGCACATAATCATTGGCTGGATTGGTCAAAATTTCTTCACCCGTGCCGACTTGTTGCAACTGACCATCTTTCATAATGGCAATATGGTCACCAATGTGTAAGGCTTCATTCAAATCGTGGGTAATAAAGATAATGGTCTTACGGACATTGGCCTGCAACTCCAATAGTTCTTCTTGCATTTCACCACGAACCAACGGATCTAAGGCCGAAAACGCTTCATCCATCAGTAAAATATCAGGATCATTGGTCAACGCACGGGCTAAACCAACACGCTGTTGCATCCCACCAGATAGTTGCGCTGGGTATTGGTCCTTAAAACTCAGTAACTTCGCGTTATCTAAAGCTTTCTCTGCCCGTTGACGCCGTTCGGCCTTGTCAACGCCCTGTACTTCTAGCCCGTATTCCGTATTTTCAAGCAACGTCCGATGGGGAAATAGCCCGAAATTTTGGAACACCATGCTCATCTTTTTACGTCGAATATCTAGCATTTGTTTCTTATTAAACTTCGTAATTTCTTGTCCATCAATAAAGAGCTGTCCATCGGTTGGTTCAATCAATCGATTGAGCAAACGAATCAAGGTTGACTTTCCAGAACCTGAAAGGCCCATAATCACGAAGATTTCGCCTTCTTCAATGGTCATGTTGATGTCATACACACCAACCGTACTTCCTGTCTTTTCGACAATCTCGTTCTTACTCTTATTTTGCTTCACCATCTTCAACGCCGCTTTTGGGCGTTTCCCAAATATTTTGGTTAGGTGCTTTATCTCGACTTTATTCGTCATGAAATCCTCCACTTCGTTTTAAATGAGCGTTTCTACCCATCTCCCATTGACTCTGTTTGCGATTTAACTTATACTGCAAAGTGACAACTTAATTTAAAAACTAGATTGCCTCTCAAAGTGATGTCTTCTATTCTGTCACAAGTTGTCACTTTTGTCAAATGAGGTAACTTTTGGAGAACCATATGCGAACAATTAGAGAACCACGTTATCGTAAAATCGCCTATCAAATTGCACAGAAAATTGCTGACAACGATTACCCCGTCGGTAGCAAGCTACATGCGCGTTCAACACTATCCGTAGCCTTCGGTGTCTCGTCAGAAACGGCACGCAAAGCTGTCAGTGTGCTCGCTGATTTGCAGATTGTGAAACCAATTCACGGCAGTGGGGTTGAGGTCTTATCCCGTGAACGCGCCAAGGCCTTTTTGAAGCAGTCGGAAACAACGTTTGATATTCAAGCCTTGCACGGTCAAATTAATGATCTGATCGCACAACAAAAACAAGACATTCATACATTAGAACAAACCTTGTCACGCCTATTTGACCAAACGCAACGCGTCCAACGTCATCGTCATAGTCCGTTGACGCCCTATGAACTTGAGTTGCATGACGATAGTCCTAAACTTGGCTTATCAGTCGGCAGTCTTAACCTCTGGCAAAGCACAGGTGCCACGTTGGTGGCCATCCTACATCATGATGAACTCATCGTCTCACCAGGACCATATGCTGTGATTGAACGGGGTGATACCTTGTATTTTGTCGGTAACGAAGCAGTCGTTGAGACAGTCTACAATTTCTTTTATCAAAAATAACACGCAAAAAACGACAGTCGCCCTGTCGTTTTTTTAATTGTCTTGACAACCAATCACCTTAATTGTAAACTTAAACAATTAAATAGGTTTACAAAGGACAACACATGAAAACACAAAAGCTCACCCTCACCGTCATGATGATTGCCTTACTGATTGTCATGGCTTACCTGCCCGCCATCCCCGTTGGCTTGGTACCCATTGTCGTGCAAAATCTCGGCATTATGCTGGCTGGCGCCCTCCTTGGTTGGCGTAACGGCGCACTCGCGATTATTGTCTGGCTCTTCATGGCCGCCATCGGGTTACCTGTCTTGGTTGGCGGGGCTGGTGGTTTCCCACATTTTTTCGGCGCAACAGGCGGTTATATTTGGTCTTATCCCGTTGCAGCTGCACTGATTGGGCTGAGCGTGCAAGCCCTTGATCGTTTGAAAAAAACCAATTTTGTGACATTATTACTCGTCATTTTAATTTTTGGTGTGGTGCTGGTTGATGTCAGCGGCGCAATTGGGTTACACATTGTGACTCATATGCCGCTCCCACAGGCCTTGTTACTACAACTCACATATGTACCAGGTGACTGTGCAAAGGCTGTCATTGCCACAGTGGTCACATTGGCGTTACGGCGCCGCTTTCCCCAACTTACCCATGTTTAATATCTTAGGTATCGGAACTGATGCCGCTGGGCGTTGTACACATTGGCACACTGAGGTCGATATTATTGCCAATAAATGCCAGCAGTGCCGGGCTTACTACGCCTGCTATTTATGCCACAATACGCTAACAACGCATGAATTTGTACCCGTTGCTAAAACTGCCTTAGGGGCCCTTTGTGGGTCATGTGGGTTAGAGATGACAGGCAACGCCTATCTCACACAAACAGCCTGTCCTCGGTGTCAACATGCCTTTAATCCACAATGCCATCTACATCAACAGATTTATTTTTGCTAAAATAAACGTATGACAACTGTAGAAAAATTATTCCATATTTTCGTCAACCATGCCGACGAATGGGTATCCGGTGAAACCATTGCCAGTGAGCTTCACATTTCTCGTGCTGCCGTCTGGAAAGCCATCAATAAATTGACTGAAGCCGGCTTTATGATTGAAAGTCAGCGTGGTTTAGGTTATCGTTATATCCCCAATGAAAAAATGACCAGCACCGAAATCCAGCACCTCTTGGGCGTGCCAATGGCGATTCGCGTTTTTGATTCATTAGACTCTACTAATCGTTATGCCAAGTTGGCCTTAATAGACGAGACGCTCAACGCGCCGCTGGTAGTCATTTCAAACATTCAAACACACGGGGTCGGTCATTTAGGTCGGTCATTCTTTTCGCCTAGCCAATCGGGGCTTTATTTAAGTATTGCCTTACCCCTGACTTTTCAAGATACTGTCAAACCCCATTTATTAACGATTAGTACTGCCGTTGCTGTGGCGAAAAGTATTCGGACCCTCTTTGGGGTTGACCTGCAATATCAATGGCTGAACAACTTATATTTAAATCAGCAAAAAGTCGGCGGCATTCTCACTGAGGGCATCATGACCTTAGAAAGCCAAACGTTTTCGGGCTTGGTTGTTGGCATTGGGCTAAACCTCACCCCACCGCATACCACACAACCACAACCAATGGGTGCCATTACACCAGAATTGACCTTGTCACGCAACGCAGTTGCCGCACAAATCATTCAAGACTTTTTCCAAATGTACGAACAATACCAATCTGGCATGTATTTACCAGCTTATCGGCGGCATTTGATTGGCTTGGGTGAAACAGTGACAATCACCCAATCAGATCAAAGCCTTACCGGACAACTGTTACAAGTGACTGATGACGGTTATCTACAACTACAAACACCAACCGGTATCACGACCTTAACCAGTGGTGATCAACTATAAAAAGGACAGGTCAACAAGACCTGTCCTTTTTATTAGCTTGCTGCTGTTCAGCAAGTGTGACTGTATTTTCTAATAGGGTCGCAATCGTCATTGGCCCAACACCACCAGGCACTGGGGTAATGTAGCTGGCAATACCTTGAACAGACGCAAAGTCAACATCTCCAACCGCTTTACCGTCAACATAATTCATGCCGACATCAACGACAACAGCGCCTTGTTTCAAATCGGCGCCGTTAATAAAGTTTGGCTTACCAACACCGACGACAACAATATCGGCATCTTTCAAATATCTTTTTAGGTCAGCAGCTGGTGTATAACGATGCGCTAATGTCACCGTCGCATCCGCGTTATTGAGTAAAGCAAACATTGGGCGGCCAAAAAGTTGTGACCGGCCAACGACCACTGCCTGCTTCCCAAACGTTTCAATACCATAGTGATTAAGCAATGTCATCACACCTTGCGGCGTCGCTGCAACGGTGTAATCCGCCAAAGCGTCTGCAAAGAGCATCCCTTGTACTGTGGCACCTAAACCATCAGCGTCTTTATGCGGAGCAACCGCTGAGAAAACTTCACGTTCTTTGACACCTTCAGCCAAAGGACTTTGGACTAAAATACCCGTAATGTTATCATCCGCATTCAATTCAGCCACCAATTGCAATACGCTTTCCGTGGTTGCATTGGCGTCAGTTGGAATATCTTTTGTTTGAATGCCCAATGCCGCTGCTTTTTTAGATTTCATGCCAACGTATAAACGACTCCCGTCATTTTGTGGGTCATAAATTACAGCAAGCGTTACTGGCTTGTCCAGCTTCGCCACACGTTCAGCAGTCTTGGCATTCGTGAGCTTTGCCACAGCTGCGCCATCAAGTATTTCAGTCATCAAAATGCTCCTTCGTTTGTCCGCACTTTTATGTTATATTTTTCTTAACAAAACTAAGTCATTGGAGTTTATTATGTCAGATCAACGGATTAGCTGGGATCAATATTTTATTGCCCAAGCCGCCATTTTATCAACACGTTCAACTTGTACCCGCTTGCATGTCGG
This sequence comes from Leuconostoc sp., assembly GCF_965300815.1. Taxonomy (NCBI): domain Bacteria; kingdom Bacillati; phylum Bacillota; class Bacilli; order Lactobacillales; family Lactobacillaceae; genus Leuconostoc; species Leuconostoc sp. The sequence goes on along the minus strand of NZ_CBDKZH010000042.1, from coordinate 472 downwards.
GGCCGTCTTGGTCAAAAACAACCGGATTATCGCCAGTGGTTATAACGGGGCCATTGCTGGCACCCCACACTGTACCGATGTCGGTGACTTAATCGTTGATGGGCATTGCATCCGCGCTGTTCATGCGGAACAAAATGCCCTGATGCAAGCCGCACAAATGGGTATTAGCGTCGCTGACGCGACGGTTTATGTCACCGATGTCCCCTGTGTCCATTGTACGAAGCTCTTATTACAAGCAGGCGTGTCAAAGATTAACTACATGCGTAACTATCGCAACGATCCTTTTGCTGAAGAACTCTTGCAACAAAAGCAAGTGCCGTTGCAACAAGTGCCCTTTTCACAAGAGACAGCCAATCAAATTGACTTATCGCGTTTCGTCACACATGAATGATCTCACATCAAAAACCTTGAATTATTTGTTAATAACGAACTATTTTTATTTTAGCATAATTTATCCGTTTAAAACACGAAT
>NZ_CBDKZH010000041.1:3865-11689 GCF_965300815.1 Leuconostoc sp. | reverse complement strand
GTAAAATAATGATACTATATGCTTGTAATTTAGTAAAAGTTTCCTGGAGGAAGACAATGACTAGTGCAAGCATTTTTTTTGACGCTGAAAACAAGGTTTTTCATCTGAAAAATGATCAAATATCGTATCTTTTTCAAGTTGAGACGGGGGACATTTTAAGTCATCTCTATTTTGGCCGTCAGATAGCAACATATCATGATCAACGGCGTTATCCAAGAATCGATCGCGGTTTTTCACCGAATCTTGCTGGCGATCCTGGGCAAGTCGATCGTGGCTATTCAAAAGATACGTTACGTCAGGAGTTTTCAGGCTTTGATACGGGTGATTTTCGGCAACCGGCTGTTGTGATTCGGGCTGAAAATGGTGCGCAAGCAACAGATTTTCGTTATGTCGATTATGAGATACAAGCGGGTAAGCCAAACTTAGCGGATTTGCCACAAGCTTATGTCTTAGCACCTGAAGAAGCCAAAACGCTGATTGTCCGGTTAGTTGATGCGACGTTAGATGCGGAACTGTACTTGTCTTACACCATCTTCGCCGATCGGCCAGTGATTGCCCGCACGGCAAAACTCATCAACCGTGGGACCCAAACATTGCAGGTAGAAAAATTAGCGTCAGTACAACTAGACGTCATTGAAAATCAACTAGAAGTTATTGCTCTACATGGCGCACATTTACGGGAACGTCAGGTTGAGCGGAAAAGTTTGCTACATGGTATGACGTCATTTGCCAGTCATCGTGGTGGTAGCTCACATCATATGAATCCCTTCATTGCATTAGTCGCACCAGATACAACGGAAGACAGTGGCACAGCGATTGGCGTACAACTGGTATATTCCGGTAATCATCAATTCACGCTGGAAAAAGACTATGTGGATCAGGTACGTGTCCTAGCAGGCATTAACGAACAAGGCTTTAGTTGGCAATTATTGCCAGATGAAGCCTTCCAAGCCCCTGAAGCCCTACTCGTCTATTCGGAGGCTGGCTTGAACGGTATGTCGCAAGCTTACCATCACTTATTGCGTGAACGCGTCGCTCGAGGACGCTTCCAATATGCACCGCGCCCCATTGTCATTAATAATTGGGAAGCGACGTATTTCAATTTTAATGCGGAAAAAATTGATCATATTGTGGACCAGGCCGCACCGCTAGGTATTGAAATGTTTGTGTTAGATGATGGCTGGTTTGGTCATCGTGATGCGGATACAAGTTCTTTGGGTGATTGGTATGAATACGCTGATAAACTCAAATCGGGCGGTGGGTTAGCCGGTATTTCGCAACGTGTGCATGATCGTGGCATGCAGTTTGGGATTTGGATTGAGCCAGAAATGGTTTCAAAAGATTCACAGCTTTATCAAGCGCACCCAGATTATGCAATTCAAATTCCCAATCGAGATATGACACCTAGTCGTGATCAGTATGTCTTAGACTTTTCTCGTCAAGAAGTGGTGGATGCGATTTACGACCAAATTGCCGCCATTTTGGACGACGTCCCAATTGATTATATTAAATGGGATATGAATCGCCATTTAACCGAGGTGTATTCGGCAGCCTTACCAGCGGCGCAACAAGGAGAAGTGGCGCACCGTTATGTATTAGGCGTGTATCAGTTAGCTGAACGGCTCACCACAGCCTATCCAGACATCTTGTTTGAAGGCTGTTCCGGTGGTGGTGGGCGCTTTGATGCCGGTATGTTGTATTATTTCCCGCAATCATGGGCGTCAGATAATACCGATCCGGTTGACCGGTTGAAAATCCAATATGGTACATCTTTGAGTTATCCCATTTCAAGCATGACAGCACATGTATCATCTTCGCCAAATCATCAGACTGGCCGTCTGAGCAGTTTGACCATGCGTGGGGATGTTGCCATGGCGGGTGTCTTTGGCTACGAACTCGATCTTAGCCAACTATCAGATGCCGACAAAACGCAAATCAGTGAACAGGTGGCGTTTTACAAAACGCATCGTGACTTAATTCAGTATGGCGACTTCTATCGCATTCAGTCACCTTTTGAAAGCAATGATGTCGCTTGGCAGTTTGTCAGTGCAGATAAAACGGAAACACTACTGTTCCAGTACCGTGTGCTCTCTGAGGGGCAACCACCACTGCATTTGACTAAACTCAGCCATTTGGCATCGGATAAAACTTATCTTGAACCAGCTACTGGTCAAGTATTTGGTGGGGATGAACTGATGACTGTTGGCTTCTACAATGTACCATTGCAACAAGCTGACTTTACTTCACGTGTACGCTATTTTAAGCAAGTATAGGCATGTGATCATGGTTTGAAGTTAGTACGCATGAAAGGAAAAACAAATGACAACAATTTATGATGAACTCGCAAATGTCTATCACACCCAGTTTCAAACACAACCAACGGACAAATTCTTCTCACCAGGTCGAATTAATTTGATTGGGGAACATACAGATTATAATGGGGGCCATGTTTTCCCCGCAGCGATTACCTTAGGCACTTATGGCGTTGCCGGTAAGCGTACCGACAAACTGGTCAAGTTGTATTCGACCAATATGCCTGAGGCCGGGGTGATTACATTTGAGATTGATGATGAAAGTAAGTTGCCACATGGGTCATGGGGGAACTTCGTCAAAGGCGTGTTGCAAGCCTTACGTGGGTACGGCAATCAGTTTGAGACGGGATTTGAATTGGTCATTTCTGGCAATATTCCCAATGGGTCAGGTCTCTCATCGTCATCATCATTAGAATTATTGATTGGGGTGGTCGCCAAAAAATTGTATGACTTAAAGGTTCCCCGATTACAATTAGTGGCGAGTGGGCAACGGGCTGAAAATGACTTTGTTGGCGTTAATACTGGGATTATGGATCAGTTTGCGATTGGTTTTGGTGAGGCGGATCACGCCATTTACTTGGATACGAACACGATGATTTATGAGATGATCCCGACGCACTTAGGCGATCATGTGATTGTCATCATGAATACCAATAAACGGCGTGTACTCGCGGATTCAAAATACAATGAGCGTGTGCGTGAATCGCAAGCGGCGGTCGTTGACTTACAACAAAAACTCAACATTCAATTCCTTGGGCAATTAGATCGTGCGACGTTTGATCAAAATGCAGCATTGATTGCGGATGAGACGGTGCGCCGCCGTGCGCGGCATGCGGTCTATGAAAATGAACGGACGCAAGATGCGGTGAAAGCCCTCCAGGCCAATGATTTGGTTGGATTTGGGCAATTGATGAATGCCTCACACCAATCACTAAAAGCAGATTATGAAGTCACAGGACTTGAACTTGATACCTTGGCTGAAACGGCACAACAGGTACCTGGTGTCCTAGGCGCACGAATGACTGGGGCTGGTTTTGGTGGCTGTGCAATTGCCTTAGTGCATCGCGATGCAGTCGCGACACTGGAAAAAACAGTTGGCGAGCGCTATGAAGCGGTGGTAGGTTATGCGCCATCATTTTATGCGGCTAACATTGGCACAGGTGCACATTGGGTTGGCGAAATTTGAGGTGACACGATGAATCGAAATGGCTTAATCACGGTCTTTGTTCAGCGGGTGATTGCGGCAACAGACTATACCGAACTAGATGAGACCTATTTAATTAATCAGGTACTGGGCTGGCTTGGGGAAGCAGACTATCAAACACCAACGACATTGACCCCTTGGGAAGATGCGGACACCTTAACCTTGTTGGATGCGTTAATTCGCGTGGCCGACACGAACGGGACATTGGCGCGTCGTGAGATGAACGCGGATATGGTCGGTGCCCAATTGATGGCCCTCTTTGTGCCACGACCTTCTGAGGTGAACCGGATTTTTTGGGAAAAATATGCTAGTGCACCCGCTGCTGCTACGGACTACTTGTTTGCCTTATCACGCCGCAGTAACTACATTAAGACACGTGAAATTGGTCAAAATATCTCGTTTCCGGTCACGACAAAATATGGGGCGTTACAAATCACGATAAATTTGTCGAAACCAGAAAAAGATCCCAAGATGATTGCAGCAGCGTTGCAGGCTCAAAAAAATACGCCCGTCAATTATCCAGTGTCGCAATTATCCCATGATAATGAAGGTTACTGGGGGCGACTAGATTATCCAGCACGGGCAAATCATCGGGTGGTGGTTTTGACTTTGGGTGGGGAACCCTGGTTTTTCCAATATTCACCGTATGCCTATTTTAATGAACACGCAATTATCTTTTCAAAAACGATTCGACCAATGCGTGTCGATGTGGCGCATTTGGCAAAATTATTAGAGTTTGTCACGTTATTTCCGGATTATTTTATCGGGTCCAATGCGGACTTGCCCATTGTCGGTGGCTCTATTCTAACGCATGATCATTTCCAGGCGGGACGTTACGACTTACCAATGGCTCAGGCTACCATTAAGACGCCAATCACGCTGCCGGGGTGTCAAGTTGCGTCAGCTGGGGTGTTAAATTGGCCGATGACGGTGATTCGTTTGGCCGATGAAAACCAAGCCAACTTGCTACAAGCTGCCCAACAAATTATGACGACTTGGGCGCATTATAGTGATCCTGCGTTAGACATTCGTGCTTTTGATGCGCAGGGCGAACGGCATCATACCGTAACGCCCATTGCGCGCTATCGTGACGGACGCTACGAACTTGATTTAGTGTTGCGGGATAATAACGTATCGGAGACGTATCCTGATGGTATTTTCCATCCCCACGCCGATGTCCAACATATTAAACAAGAAAATATTGGTTTAATTGAGGTCATGGGCTTGGCGATCTTACCACCAAGGTTAAAGACCGAACTTGAGGTTGTTAAGGCCTACTTATTAGGCCAAGTTGACCAGGTGGCACCAAAGCATCAATTGTGGGCTGAAACATTGCGTGCCAACACCACCATTACGCCCGATAATGTCAACGCTATCATTGATGACAGTGTCGGACACATTTTTGAGCGGGTTTTAGAAGATGCGGGTGTCTATAAACATGACGCTGCCGGAGAAGCTGGTTTGGCGCGTTTCCTGCAGGCCGTAGCCCAAAATGTACAAGTATCAGATTAAAAAGTTGAAAGGAAAATCATCATGGAAATTTTAACCCAACCGTGTGGTGTACAAGCAACAAGCTACACCTTAATCAACGATCATGGCGTGGCCTTAAGTGTGACGGATTTTGGTGCACGAATTGTGAGTTTGCGCGTGCCACTTGCGACTGGTGAACGTGAGTTGGTATTAGGTTTTGATAGTGCGGAAGAATATCAACAAAAAGATACCTTTATTGGGGCCACAATTGGCCGTGTTGCTGGTCGGATTGCTGGGGCACATTGGGCACACGATGGTGTCGATTACCAGTTTGAAGCCAATGAAAATGACAACACCTTACACAGTGGTGTGATTGGTTTTGACCAACGCTACTGGCAAGCTGCACCACAGGTAACGGCAACAGAGGCAAGGGTTGTGTTTACGTATGTCAGTGAAGACGGGGAAAATGGTTTTCCTGGTCAAGTGACGGTAAACGTGACCTATGCTTTGGCTAATGATAACGTCTGGCGGTTAACGTATGAGGCTGTGACAGATACGCCAACACTCTTTAACCCAACGAACCATGTCTACTTTAACTTGACGGGTGACCCATCGCAAAGTGTTGCGGCACATCAACTCAAGATTGCGGCTGATACCTTTGCGCCTATTGGGGACAAGAATTTAACGACTGGGGAAATACGGTCAGTAGCTGGGACAAGTTTTGATTTTCGTGCGGCAAAACCAGTTGGTACGACGATTGAGAGCACCGATGACCAACATCAACGGGTTGGTCATGGGCTTGATCATCCATTTTTTGCTACAAGATACACAGGGGGCACCGCAAGCTGAACTGCTGTCACCAGATGGTTTGGTGCGCGTTGCCATGACTACGACGGCACCGGCAGTAGTGGTCTTTACGGGTAATTTTGGTACAGACTTCACGCTGCCAATGCGCCAATCACAGTTGAAAAACCATGGCGGTATTACGCTAGAGACGCAAGCAGTACCTGGCGCTGAACGTTTTGCGCAATACGGAGATATTGTCCTCACGCCGGCATCACCTTATCAGCAAGTTACCGAATTTAAGCTGGACTTTTAAAGTTGGCAACCTAAAGGAGATCACATGACAACACTACAGACGATTTTGGCACGTCGTGATTGGGAAAATCCGGTCGTGACCCAATGGCATCGCTTGCCGAGTCATACGGATATGACCTATGATCGTCCGGATCAAGGACAATCAGGTAGCCAAATCCAATCATTAAACGGGACTTGGGGATTTAATTATTTTACCCATCTTGATGCTATTGATGATACATGGCGTGTGCAAGATTTACCGGATGCGACGACCATTACGGTACCAGGGAACTGGCAATTAGCCGGTGATTATAACGTGCCGTTGTATAGTAATGTGGCCTATCCGTTTCCTGTAACGCCACCAATCGTGCCTGACGAAAACCCAGTGGGTGCTTATTCAAAGACCATTCAAGTCGATGAAGCGTGGTTGGCTGACGCAAAAGAGACACATATTGTCTTTAATGGTGTCAGCTCGGCATTTTATCTTTGGGTTAACGGGACTTGGATCGGGTACTCAGAAGATAGCCGGTTACCCGCCGAATTTGATTTAACGCCCCACCTAGTAGCGGGAGAGAATCGTATCGCTGTTTTGGTTTTGAAATGGAGTAAAGCGAGCTATTTTGAAGATCAAGATATGTGGCGACTTTCGGGTATTTTTCGAGATGTTGAGCTGGTGAACATGCCCAAGGTGCGTTTGTCAGACTTTGCGATTGATACCCAGTTAGCGGATGATTTGGATGATGCTGTGGTGACAGTACGTTCGGAAATTGGTGACGTAGCGAATCAGGCATTACAAGTATGGGCGACTTTGTCTTGGGACGGCTTAGAAATCGCGTCAGATGAGACAACATTTGGCAACGACTTAGTGGATGAACGTGGCGCCAATGCACACGAAGCAACCTTGTCGCTACCAGTTCATCAGCCAAAACTGTGGTCAGCAGAAATCCCACAGCGCTATGACTTAACGCTGACATTATTTGATGGCGACACAGTTTATCACACAGAAACCAAAAAAATTGGTATTCGCCGCGTTGATATCAAGGATGGGCTCTTGCGTTTAAATAACCAGCCTTTGCTCATTCGTGGGGTCAATAAGCATGAATTCACGCCAGAGACGGGTTATTATGTCGATGAAGCGACGATGTTAAAAGATATTCGCTTACTTAAAGAGCATAATTTCAATGCCGTCCGGTTGTCACATTATCCTAATGACCGCCGTTGGTATGAGTTATGTGATCAGTACGGGTTGTATTTAGTCGATGAGGCAAACATTGAAACCCACGGCATGACGCCGATGAACCGGCTAACCAATGATGCCACTTACTTACCACTGATGATGGCTCGCGTGACACGGATGGTCAAGCGTGACTACAATCACCCCTCAGTCATTATTTGGTCACTGGGGAATGAGTCAGGTTACGGCCATAATCATGATGCAATGTACCAATGGTTAAAACAAGTGGATCCGTCACGACCAGTGCAGTATGAAGGTGGCGGGGCTGATTCGCCAGCAACCGATATTATTGCGCCAATGTATGCGCGTGTGGATCAAGACCAAGTCGCGCCTGTGAATTCAAAATGGTCGATTAAAAAGTGGGTCAGTCAACCTGGCGAAACCCGGCCCCTCATTTTGTGTGAATATGCGCACAGTATGGGCAATAGTTTAGGTGGTTTTGCCAAATACTGGGACGCTTTTGAACAGTATCCACGCTTACAAGGTGGCTTTATCTGGGATTGGGTTGATCAAGGGTTGTTGAAAAA
>NZ_CBDKZH010000041.1:0-3765 GCF_965300815.1 Leuconostoc sp. | reverse complement strand
TTGGCTTATGATCAGTTTGTGATTCAAAATCGCCCATTAAAACCAGCCGTGCCTGACGTGACGACAAGTTTACCACCGGTAGTTGAACAAACGGCCGAAACTGTTACCATTACGGCAGGTCAACACCAGTTTGTCTTTGATGATACGCGAGGTTGGTTAACACAATGGTATTTTTCCGGGGTCAGTCAGCTTTTGACGCCGTTAAAAGATCAGTTTACCCGTGCGGCAATTGATAATGATATTGGCGTGAGTGAAGTCGGGCGTCTTGATCCAAATGCCTGGTATGAAAAGTGGCGTGCTAGTGGTTATGACCAATTGCAACCACGGTTGGGTGCGTTTGACGTGACAGCCAACGATCAGGGCGTCTTGGTAACGACGACACATGATTTTCTGTCACCAATTGATCAGCATGTGATGTTACAGTCGACTAAGCGTTACCAAATTTCACCAACTGGGACGTTAGCACTGCAAGTTGATGTTTGGCGGCAAATGGCTGATCCTGAACCAGCACGTATTGGCCTGAATGTGCAATTAGCGACCGTCCCTGAACAAGTGAACTACGTTGGGTTCGGGCCAATGGAAAATTATCCAGACCGGCGGGCAGCAGCAACCAAGGGCCGCTGGTCCGCAACTTTGGCCGACTTATACACGCCGTACATTTTCCCTAGTGAAAATGGGCTGCGCACCGGCGTTAGCCAGTTGCAATTTGGTCGGCATGACCTACAAAGTCCAACGACGGTGGCCTTTAATTTGTCACCGTATAGTCCACAACAACTGAGCCAAACGACTCACCGGCATCTGCTTAAACCAGAAGCTGGGGTGTGGTTGAACTTAGACGGCGCGCATATGGGCATTGGGGGGGATGATTCATGGTCACCAAGTGTGGCACCCGAATATCTTTTATCTGGCGATCATTACCATTATGCGTTGAACTGGCAATTGCATGACCAACTTTAAATAAATTACTTAAAAAGATGTGTTTTCAACACATCTTTTTTTGTGGGTTAAAGCCGGTGAGTCACGTGTTTTGCTCGGCTTGTCGGAGTTTTTTGATGCGCCGTTTTAAAGTTGAGGCGCTAATACCCGTTTTTTTGGCCACTTGTTGATACGATAGGCCATTTTGATGTTGCTGATAGGCGGCTAAAATTTCCATATCGGAATAGGTCTCTTTACGTCCTTCACGAAAATGGGGATTGTGACGTCTGGCATAAGCTTTGCCTTCCTGTGTCCGGGTCAAAATCAGATCACGTTCAAACTGCGCAAAGGCAGAAAAAATGGTGAAAATCAGCTTGCCCGTAGGACTTTCATCAATCAAACCTAAATTTAAGATGTGGATGGCGACCCGTTGATCAAATAAATGTTGCATGACTTCGAGCGCTTCATGGGTATTTCTGGCGAAGCGGTCTAGCTTGGTCACAACAAGCATATCGTGGGGTTGGAGCGTTTTTAAGAGTGTGTCAAAAACAGGTCGTTCAGTGGTTGTGCCGGTATATTTTTCTTTGAAAATTTGGTCAACACCAGCCTGGGTTAACTGCGCAACTTGGGCTTCAAGATGTTGGCCTTCTGTGCTCACTCTAGCATAGCCGTATTTCATATCATGATTCCTTTATTGTAGTGATAATTTTCCCAAGACGCAAAAAAGGTTCGCAACTCGAGAGATGCGAACCAGACACTTTGATAAGATAATTATATCACAAAGGTAATTTAAATGCGTGTGTAATCGTTATCCTAAGTCATAATACGTGCTAATTGGTGATTTGTTGGAATTGTTATGGTGGGGTTACATCTCTCGAGTTGTGCTACTAGAAAAACGGGATTGACTTTGAAATACCAAGCACAACTGTTACTTAGAAGGGAGAAAGGAACGATTGCTATCATAAAAGCGAGGCGGGCTAAAAAATGCCGAAACCACCGTGGGTGGCGGTTATGGTTAAGTGTGCTAAGTCTGTGTTTGTTAACCATTGGACAAACTGTGACTGCTGCTGGTATAACACCAACTTATCAAACCACACCAACTGGCACGTTACCAACACATGCTTGGTCAATACCTGGGCAAGCGGATGTCATTAATCCCCAGGGTGGACATGAGCGTGAGGGTTGGGACAATGTTACCCAATGGGATGGGGCACCTACTAACACGCACAATGCCTATCTTAAATTTGGCGGTCATGACGTCAATAATCCAGCTTATCAAATACGACAATATGCGTGTCAAACCGCGACACCTGGCTTATTTGATGTTTTCTTGAATGTTAAAGGAAATCGGCAAGTGACGATCAAACCAATTGATATTGTTTTGGTCACTGACATGTCCGGATCCATGAATTCAGTGTTCAACGGTGGCGTCAAGCGAGAATACGCGATGCCTGAAGGCATTGAAAAATTTATGCAAACAATTAACGACGAAGGGTATGGTGATTTTGTTAATGTTGGTCTGGTGAGTTATGCCTCTAAAGAAAGTGAACAGCGACCAGGCATTTCGACAGAAAATATTGATCGTGTCAGTAATACAACGCATGTGACAAACATCAATCGTATCCTCAGAAATCCCCCCGTTGGCGGAACGTTTACACAAAATGGTCTCCGTGAAGCACAAAACATGTTGGCAAGTGATGCCAGTGACCACAAAAAAATCATGGTGTTATTGACTGACGGGCTTCCGACGCAATCATACAAAGTAACTCAAGCCAAAGTAGTTGATGGGCACGTTATCGGGACGGGTTTTAGTCAAGCATGGGATTATCCAGGGTATACGTCACAGTTTGTCGAAAGCCACTATCCTGACTGATAGAGAGACCAGCGCCATATCAAGTCGATGGGCAAATGATTCCAGATACTTGGGCAGCTACGTTAGGGGAGGCCTACGCGCTGCGGGAAAAAGGGACTGAACTACATACATTAGGTATTCAGTTGGATATGGATAGTTGGGGTACAGGTAATAATTCTCACATGTATTTAACCAAAACGCAAGTACGTGAACGCATGGCGTTACTTGCAACACCTGGTCACTATCAGGATGCTAATACGTTAGATGATGTTGGCACTTACTTAGCAGGTCAGGTCAATAGTGTCTTAAGTGAGTTTTATACAGTAAAAAATGGGACGGTGCATAATCCGATTGGTGAACAATTTATTTATGCAGACACACCACCAACCGTGACCAGTGTGGGTAAAAAAGTGGTTGATAACTTACCAAGTGTGACACGTGATGTCCAACAAGTGACCGTTAACAATATAAATCTGGGGCAAGATCAAGAAATTCAGCTGCATTATCAGGTCCATCTCAAAACGGAAGCGCAAAATTTTCAACCTGATTTTTGGTACCAAGTGAGTGGGGAAACGTCATTAACCCCAAATGAAAAAGACGCCGCAGTGGCCTTTGGTATGCCTTCTGCTAAAGCAGCCGGAACTAAGTTGCAGGTGACTAAAAAATGGGTGGATGATATTGATCGCACAAAACGACCCGATCAAATTCAGTTTGGCATTGGACGAAAAGTGGCGAATCAGTTAACTGAATGGCGGGCAGTTGGGCAGCTTACTGCCGCGGAAAATTGGCAAAAGACTGTCGCCCAAGGGATGCAAGACGGGCAATCGGTGTGGCTACCTGCTTATAATAACCAGGGTCAAGCATTCGATTATCATGTTTTAAATGAGCAGACGGCGGGTTACGTGACACAAATTACGCAACAAGATAATCAGGCGACGGTAACAAATTGCCAATATGGCTTAATAATTGACAAGATCGCCCAGGGGACAACATTACCC
>NZ_CBDKZH010000040.1:0-11720 GCF_965300815.1 Leuconostoc sp. | reverse complement strand
ACGTTCTTTCTATCCAAAATTGAGTTATCTTAATATTATCATAATTTAGCCACAACTGGGGTGAGCAGCTGTGGGCAGGGGCAAAATTTTGCAATAAAATGCGTCATTTAAATATGGTACTATGGTAGTAATAGTAATTTGTCGTTGACAAACTAACGCAACTGTTGCAAAACGGTTACACGAGATTGGAGGTTAAGAGCTAGAATGAGAGAACAATCATGGTATCGACGCTGGCTATCAGGTAATAACTTATTGAACGGGTTAGTGGTAATTCTACTGATTTTATTGATTATTTTTTTGAGTTGGCAAGTGCGGTTTATTTTGGAGCCTATTCGTGCCTTGTTTACAGCTGTTGGGGCACCAATTTTAATCGCTGGGGTCTTGTATTATCTGTTAAGTCCTTTGGTCAAAATGCTCACGCGTTACACCCATATTCCAAGAGCGTTGGCAATTGGCCTGATATTAATTGCCATTATTGGGCTCGCTGCTGGCTTAATCACGATGTTAGTCGTTGTTTTGCGCTTTCAAGTCATGACATTTATTGACAATTGGCCAAATTATTGGCATACCAGTCAAAACTTTATTAATGAAACGTTTAAGTCCAGCCAATTTAAACCGGTACGGGAATTCTTAAATAATACCAACACTGGCATTAATCAAAATGTGATTGACTGGAGTAAAAAATACCTGACCACAGGGGTGGCTGGTATTAGCTCACTGGCGTCAACGCTGACATCAGTTGGGATTACAGCCGTATCGACACCGTTTATTTTGTACTATATGTTGCTAGATGGGCATAAGTTTTCAGGCTTTGTTGCTGAAAAGTTCCCACCGAAAGCACAGCACTCATTACGAGAATTATTAACCGATATCAGTAAGCAAATTGCTAAATATATTCGTGGACAATTGGGTGTGGGCTTGGCTGTCATGATTATGTTTGGGATTGGCTATACGATTATTGGCTTGCCTTACGGGATTTTACTGGCGATGATGGCGGGTTTCTTCAATATGATTCCATACGTCGGCTCGATTTTGGCTCAGGTGCCTGTTTTCATTGTGGCCCTCATTGCTGGTGGGCCTAAACTGCTCATTTTGGCGATTATTGTGCTCGTGATTGAACAGCCAATTGAAGGGCATGTGATTGCGCCTAAAATTTTAGGGGATGCCTTGGCGATTCATCCAGTGACCGTTATTGTGGTATTGTTAACTGGTGCGCATATTTTTGGGGTGCTCGGCGTGATTTTGGGTGTGCCAACTTATGCGGTCCTCAAAGTCCTTGTGACACGAATTTATACATGGTGGCGTAGTAACTCTGCCTTATTTAAAGAAGGAACGGAAGAAGTAGAACAATGACAAATCATATTGTGTTATTTGAACCGGTAATGCCGGCTAACACTGGTAATATTGCCAGAACAACTGCGGGAACGGATGCTGTGTTACATCTGATTGAGCCTTTAGGGTTTGAATTAGATGATAAGCATGTGAAGCGGGCCGGATTGGATTACTGGGAACATGTCCAATTGGTCAAGCATGATAGTCTCCCAGACTTTCTTGACACCTTGCGTGAGACGGATCATCTCTATTTAGTTTCAAAGTTTGCGAACTACGACTATACCCAACCTGATTATTCGGTGACTGATGGCGATCATTATTTCCTCTTTGGTAAAGAAACGACTGGCTTGCCAGAAGTCTTTATGCGCCAAAACCCAGATAAAGCGATTCGTATTCCACAAGATGACACGCATATTCGGTCATTAAACTTATCAAATACTGTGGCAATTGTCTTATATGAGGCATTGCGTCAACAAAGTTTCCCGAATTTGGAAACAACGCACACTTACGAACAAGATAAATTGAAATAAAGTGTTGACAAGGGGCGAAAATCTTGCTACTATAATATAGTTGTTTCAGTTATGAAACACACTGACCATGGCTCGTTGGTCAAGTGGCTAAGACGCTGCCCTTTCACGGCGGAATCGAGAGTTCGATTCTCTCACGAGCTATATCAAGTCGCAACTTCGGTTGCGGCTTTTTATGTTTTCAGGACAATCATTAAAAGCGAACACCAGTTTGATTTGGTTTCATGATAAAATAAAAGACATAACGATCAGATTTAGAGGGTATGGATTTTGGCAACTCGTAAAACACCGCAACGCCGACGCACAACTGCATCAACTCGAAAAAAAAGCATGAATGCTGTGATTGGCAAAAACATTGCCTTGCTTTTAAGCATCTTTTTAGGCGTCATGGGAACGTTTAAATTGGGCTTGTTAGGTGCCTACGTGGCCAATGTTTTCCGTCTGGGATTTGGTAATTTGTATCTCGGTGTACTCGTGCCACTGACGGTACTTCTGGGCTATGTGATGATTTATAAGCGGCTACCGCGTATCCCGCGGCATTTTTTGCTGGGGGCCATCATGGCGTTTGTCGCACTGTTAACATTATCGTCGTTGCTATTTTTTACCTATACCGTGAAAAACAGCAATGGCTATGTCCAAACGGTGATGACATTGATTGGTCAAGATTTTGCTAATAAATCTGCCAATACCCCCGTTGGTGGTGGGGTAGTTGGTGCCATGCTCTATAATGGCTGCTTTACATTAGTCGCTAATATTGGGACTTGGCTGCTTGCCCTAATCTTACTGTTGAGCGGCGTGATTATTTTCTTTAGAATTCCGGCGCGTGATTTAACGCAAAAAGGGATTGAAAAAGCACAAAATGGGGTGGCTTATGTGCAAGAACAGCGCGCGAACATGCCACCACGTGAACCTTTGTTTAAACGGCGGGAACGTCCCAAAAAGAGTATTACGGACTTTGGCGATGATCCATTAGGTGTGAAAACAACCAAAACTGCCACAGTTGATCCAGTGGTACCACCCGCTACCGCGCCGGCTACTGAATTTGTCGAACCGGAAATTAAATGGCAGGGACCAGTGGCGCCGACTGAAACAGCACCAACGCCGGCACCAGCTGTGTCGACCCCTAAGCCAGCAAGCGCACCTGCATCAGTGTCTGATGCAGGCGATGATGATGAACCATTGGCTTTGGCGACGGAAACGTCAGGGCAAGATAATCCAGATTATGAATTGCCAACGGCTGATTTGTTAACCAAGGTATCGCCAACTGATCAGACTAAGGAATTCCAAAGTTTGACAGAAAAATCACGTCTCGTGCATGATACGCTGTTAAGCTTTGGTGTTGAAGCAGAAGTAACGAGTGTGTCACTTGGGCCAACTGTGACCCAGTATGAATTGAAACCAGGTCAAGGGGTTAAGGTTAATCGAATTGCCAATTTGGCCGATGATTTAGCATTGGCCTTAGCAGCCAAGTCTATTCGTATTGAAGCCCCAATTCCGGGAAAACCTTATGTTGGTATTGAAGTGCCTAATGACACGCAAGCCACAGTTGGCTTCCGCGATATGATTGAACAGGCGCCAAAGGATGATGGTCATCCATTAAATGTCCCATTGGGGCGCGATGTGACCGGTAATATCATTATGGCTAATCTAGCCGACATGCCGCATTTGCTGATCGCTGGTTCAACTGGCTCGGGTAAGTCGGTTGGGTTAAATGGGATTATTATTTCGATTTTGCTGAAAGCGAAGCCAAACGAAGTCAAGTTGATGATGGTCGATCCCAAAGTGGTTGAACTGTCAATTTATAATGGGATTCCACATTTGTTGACACCGGTGGTGTCTGATCCGCGCAAAGCGGCGCGTTCACTCCAAAAAGTGGTGGACGAAATGGAAAATCGCTATAAGTTGCTCGCCCAATTTGGGAAGCGTAACATTGGCGAATACAATGCGGCGGTCGAGCAACAAAATGCGGAAGCCAAGACAACTGGCGCAGCTGTGATGCAAAAAATGCCTTATATTGTCGCGATTGTCGATGAATTTGCGGATTTGATGAGTACCGTCGGTTCCGAAATTGAAGTGTCCATTGCACGTCTGGGTGCTAAGGCGCGTGCGGCTGGGATTCACATGATTTTGGCTACTCAGCGACCGGATGTGAAAGTCATTAACGGTACGATTAAAAGTAATATTCCAGGGCGTATCGCCTTTAGAACAGCCTCTGGTATTGATTCACGCACGATTTTAGATACAAACGGGGCTGAAAAATTGTTGGGACGTGGCGATATGATTTTTGCCCCACCAGGTAAGCCAACACAGCGTGTCCAAGGGGCCTTTATTAGTAACACTGACGTGACGAACGTGGTATCCTTTGTCAAGGCGCAACAAGAAGTTCAGTATTCAGAAGCCATGACAGTAACCGATGAAGAAATTGCCCAAGATGCGGGTGATGGTAGCGGTGCAGGCAATAGTGAAGATGAGTTGTTCCAAGAAGCTTTACAGTTCATTATTGAACAACAAAAAGCCTCTACTTCATTATTGCAGCGACGTTTCCGTATTGGTTATAATCGCGCAGCTCGCTTGATTGATGACCTTGAAGCAGGTGGTTATATTGGGCCTGCCGAAGGTTCTAAACCACGACATGTCAATATTAGTGATGGTAGCTCCGGTGTAGAACACTAAAAAAGATCGACGCAAAGTCGATCTTTTTTAGTCGTTAAAGAGGGGTTTGATTTGCGCTTGAAACTGACAGTCTGGATCATTGACAAACTTGGCATAGTCTTGCCAATAGCGATCTGATAAAATCGCGGGTTCGGCAATGTTATCGGGAATATAGGCGCGGGGAATTTGCCCGTTGTCGGTGCGTGGGCCATCATATTGTTTGGCAAAGTCTTGTAACTTTTTTTCAACCACAATAGCTTGTGGCCCAAACCAGTTAATGGGTTCACGATGAATGAGGTGATCATCCGTTTCAAAGACGCCGGCTTGTTCGGGGACGGCAAATGGATGGACCAATGAGACCAAGGTTGGTTGGTGATTTTCTAAATACACAATGCCGCCCGCCATTTCTGATGGGAGGTTGGGCTGGTCATTTTTATTGGCAGCCAGTAGTATAAGACCAGTGTCATCAATGTCAAGTTTGTCGGGTTGACCGAGAAAAATTTTTAATAAGTGTTCTGGTGAAATGCTGTATGTTTTCATAATTAATCCTGAATTGTAATAAATGAGAAACGGTTAAAGTCGAATAAGCCTTGATCGGTGATTTTGAGGCTTGGAATAACGGGTAATGCCATAAAGGAAAGGGTCAAAAACGGATCAAACGGAATGTCACTGAGTTCAGCAAAGGCCGCTTGCAGTTTGTGATCATTTTCAATCACAGTTTGATAGGGCGCTTCTGACATTAAACCACCAATTGCCAAGGGTAAAGTGGTGACTTGGACGTTGTGCACCACCACTTCACCACCGCCCATGTCACGCAGTGTGTTGGCTGCCAAAATCATATCCTCATCATTAGTGCCAGCAATAATCACGTTATGTGAATCATGGGCAATGGTTGAAGCGATCGCGCCACTTTTTAAGTGCAGCCCTTTAATGATACCCACCCCGTGACCGAGGTTGTGATAACGCTCAGCAACGACAATTTTAGCGTAGGTGTCATCAGCGACAAACTGACCATCAACGGTGGGCACGTTTTCAACCAGATGCGTTGTGGTGATGTGATGCGGCATAATACCAATCACATGAGCTGGTTTTTCAGGATCCAAAGGTAGTGCCAAATCCGCCGCTGTTAAGGTGAAGTTGAGTGACTGATTGGCCAGGGGTAGCACTGTGGTTTCGGCTTCGTTATACCATTGGCCGTTAACCATGACTTTTTGGGCGGTAAAGTCGTTTAATTGATCGATAATGACCAAATCGGCGACAAACCCATCAGTGAGGGCGCCAACATCAGTTAATCCTTGAGCTTTGGCGGCGTTGTAACTGCCGATCGTAAAGGCCATGGCAGGCGACATGCCGTTTTGAATTGCTAAGCGGACATTAAAGTCAATTGAGCCTTCACGTTGCAGGTCATTGGCAGTTTTATCATCGGTTGCAAACGCAAAATGGGATTGGTTAGCCGTGGTGATTGCAGGTAAAATCGCTAATTCATCACGTTCAACGGTGCCTTCACGGACAAAAACAGCAAAACCAGCGTTCAAACGTTCCAATGCTTCCTTAGCATTTTCACTTTCGTGATCGGTACTAATCCCGTACTTACGATAAATCGCCAGCTGTTCGCGAGAAAGGCCGGACGCGTGACCATCGACCTGTTTACCCGCGGCTTGGGCGTCGCGAATCTTTTGGTGCATGTCACTATCTTCATTAAAGACCGCTGGGAAATCCATGACTTCAGCCAAGCCGTTAACTTCAGGCACACTATAAAAAGGTTTAAGCGCATCGGCATGTAGCTTGGCGCCGGCGTGTTCAAACGGCGTCGCTGGCACAGAAGACGGGAGCATATAATGAATGTGTAGTGGTGACTGACGCGCTTCTTCTAACATATATTGAATGCCGGAAACGCCGGAAACACTCGCAATTTCATGCGGATCAGCAAAAATACGCGTCACCCCACGTGGGATAACCAGCTTACCAAATTCACTGGGAGCGAGTAATGAACTTTCAATATGGACGTGGGCATCAATGAGACCAGGAACAATATATTGACCTTTGGCATCATAAGTATGTGCGGCCTGTAAGTCGGAACGTTGGCCGCGATAGACAATTTTTTGATCATCAATCCAGAGTTCCGTTTCATCAAAAGTTAAGTTGAAGACATCTAATATTTTGGCGTTAATAATATGCCATGACACGGTTTTTGCCACAATAACACTCGCTTTCAATTTTTTAATAGTTTACCACAAATGGGCGGCGATGCAGCCTGGAATATTGGGGTGATAGCAGTCGATTTCAGTCTTGATTTCAACTAGACCAATTTTTAAAATTTATTGACAAAGCAAAAGTATTGCCGTAGAATAGTGGATGTTAGGTTAATATAACGTATTGACCAATTTTATAAAGAGGGTAAATAAACTATGTGCGGAATTGTTGGATATACTGGTGTGAACCAAGTGTTGCCAAACTTGTTAAAAGGCTTGGAAAAGCTTGAATATCGTGGTTATGATTCAGCTGGTGTCTATGTCAGCAACGGATCAGCTGGTGACTATTTGGTTCGCGAACAAGGACGCGTTGCCAAGTTAGAAGAAGCAACGAAAGACCAAGGCATTGCTGGAACTGCTGGTATCGCCCACACACGTTGGGCAACCCATGGTGGTGTTTCTGTTGAAAACGCTCACCCACATATGTCAGAAGATGGCCGTTTCTATTTGGTCCACAATGGCGTGATTGAAAACTATGATGAATTACGTGAAAAGTATTTGCAAGGCGTGAAGTTGCATTCACAAACTGATACTGAAGTTGCGGTGCAATTGATTGATAAGTTCTCAAAAGAAAACAACTTATCAACACTCGATGCCTTCCGTCAAATGATTAGCTTGTTGGATGAAAACTCAGCTTATGGCTTCTTGTTGATGGATCGTGAAACACCAGATGTGATGTATGCAGCCAAGAAGAAGTCACCATTGTTGATTGGTGTATCTGAAGAAGCCAACGTGGTGACATCAGATGCTGCTGCCATGCTTGATGTGACGAAAGACTTCATCGAATTGATGGATGGTGAAATTGCGGTAATCGATAAGGATGCCGTGACATTGTTCAACGCTGAAGGTGACGAAATCTCACGTGAACCTTTCCACATTGACATTGATGCTTCAGAAACAGATAAGGGTGTTTATCCTTACTACATGTTGAAAGAAATTGATGAACAAGCTGTGGTAGCGCGTTCATTGTCACAATATTATTTTGATGACAACAACCAAATTCAAAATATTGATCCAGCCATTATTGACGCTATGAAGGCCGCTGACCGTATTTATATTGTCGCTGCTGGAACGTCTTACCACGCTGGTTTGGTTGGCAAGCGTTACTTTGAACAATGGACTGGTAAGCCAACGGAAGTTCACATTGCTTCAGAATTTGCTTATGACCAACCTTTGTTGAGCGAGAAGCCATTCTTTATTTTCTTGAGTCAATCAGGAGAAACAGCCGACTCTCGTGAAGTGTTGGATAACGTGATCAAGCAAGGTTATGGCTCATTAACCATTGCTAACGTGATGAATTCAACTTTGACACGTGAAGCTGACTTTGCCTTGCCATTGTTGGCGGGCCCAGAAATTGCCGTGGCCTCAACAAAGGCTTATACAGCCCAAATTATTGTGGAAGCCATTTTGGCCCATGCCGTAGGTGATTGTGGCCTTGACTTGAAGCATGAAATGGCGAAGGTGGCAGTTGAAATGCAAGTCATCATCGATCAAAAAGATGAATTCAAGGCAATTGCTGAATCAGCTTTGCGTGGTCGTCATTCAGCCTTTTACATTGGTCGTGGTTTGGATGCCGCAGTTGCCGTTGAAGCAGCCTTGAAGTTGAAGGAAATTTCATACGTGCAAACAGAAGGATTTGCTGCTGGTGAATTAAAGCACGGGACAATCTCATTGATTGAAGAAGGCACACCGGTCTTTGCTTTGTTAACACAAGCGAAAACAGCTGGCCTTGTGCGTGGTGAAATTGCGCAAGTTGCAGCCCGTGGGGCAAACACAATTGTCTTTGCGACAAAGTCATTAGCAAAGCCAGGGGATGCTTACGTTTTGCCAGAAGTTAATGAACTTTTGATGCCATTGTTGGTGGTGATTCCAGCACAATTGATTGCTTATTATGCAACGCTTGATCGTGGTTTGGACGTTGACCGCCCACGTAACTTGGCGAAGTCAGTGACAGTGCAATAAGTCCGAAACGTGATAAGAAAATTCTTATCACGTTTTTTTTTGTGCCAAGACAAGACATCTGGTAAAATAAATGAGATACCATTGCGCTTTTGCGCATGAAGGAGGGGGCCTCTTGGCGCTTTTTAAAACAAAAACAGATCCTAAAGTTGTACCAGCACAACTTAAAATTCCTGACCATATTGCCATCATCATGGATGGTAACGGTCGATGGGCTAAAAAACGCATGATGCCGCGGATTGCGGGTCATAAAACTGGGATGAATACCGTTAAGCGGATTGCAACAGCAGCCAGTGATCTTGGCGTTAAAGTCTTGACACTTTACGCTTTTTCAACGGAAAATTGGTCACGACCTAATGATGAAGTGAACTTTTTAATGCAGTTACCCATTGATTTTTTCAATGATTTTGTCCCTGATTTGATTAAAAATAATATTCGCGTCGAAGTGATGGGGAATATTACCCAGTTGCCGGAAGGCACACAGCGGGCGGTCCAAAATGCCATCACGCAAACTGCTGGTGGCACCGGCATGGTGTTAAATTTCGCACTGAACTACGGTGGGCAAATTGAAATTGTTGACGCAGCTAAACAATTGGCACAACAAGTGTCAGCTGGCGACCTTGATCCGGCTGATATTACCCCTGAGAATTTCTCCGCGGCCTTACAAACGGCTGCTTTAGGGGCGCTTGCCGCACCTGATTTGTTAATTCGAACGTCAGGCGAACTGCGTTTGAGTAATTTTATGCCTTATCAAGCAGCTTATGCCGAACTTTATTTTACGGATGTTTTGTGGCCGGACTATACGGCTGACGATTTGCTGGAGGCTATTGCGTCGTTTACCCGACGTGACCGTCGCTTTGGCGGTTTAAATGAGACGTATGAAAGTGAGTCCTAAGATATGAAAACACGTGTCATCACGGCCGTTGTGGCCTTAATTGTATTTGTACCACTCTTGATTATTGGCGGTATCCCGCTACTTTTGTTAACTTTGGCGATGGGCATTGTTGGTATGAGCGAAATCCTACGCATGAAACATCGTTTCTTGGTCTCGATTGAAGCTTTGATTGCCTTTGTTGGGGTGGTTGCCTTGATCTTACCTAACCAATTTTGGCAAGGGGTACCGGTTGTTCAAAGTGCGCATGTTGTTTTCTACATTCTAGCGTTCCTCATGTTGCTCAATACCATCATTGTGCGTAATCATTTTAATTTCGATGATGCGGGCGCTTTGACACTGGCCATGCTTTATATTGGGACTGGCTTCCATTATTTCTATCAAGCAGATAGCGTTGGCTTAGCGACGGTGATGTTTGGGATGTTGATTGTTTGGATTACTGACTCAGGGGCATACATGGTAGGCCGGGCGATTGGCAAGCACAAGCTGGCCCCTAAAATTAGCCCCAACAAAACATGGGAAGGGTCAATTGGTGGTAGTGTTGTTGCCGTCATCATTGTCCCAGCGTTGTACACGATTTGCCACTGGTTACCTGCTTATAATTTTATTGAATTGTTGGCCTTTACGGTGCTCTTATCAATTGCGGGTCAGCTTGGTGATTTGATTGAATCAGCCTTTAAGCGTCACTATGGTGTGAAAGATTCAGGCCACATTTTGCCTGGTCACGGTGGCATTTTGGATCGTTTTGATTCAATGTTGATTGTGATGCCATTGATGTCACTTTTGGGCATGTTAGGATAACTTATGAATTTAACAGCCATCATTGCTTTTATTGTTATTTTTGGGGTCTTGGTGACCGTTCATGAATTTGGCCATTTTATTGCCGCTAAAAAAGTTGGGGTGCTTGTCCGTGAATTTGCGATCGGGATGGGGCCTAAATTACTCAGTTGGCGTCGCAACCATACAACTTATACCATTCGTGTTTTACCGGTTGGTGGTTATGTACGGATGGCTGGGATGGATGAAACACCCGACTTAGATGCAGGTCAACGCGTTCGTTTAATTTTTGATGCGCAAGGCATTGTGACCACAATTGACACCCGTATTGAGGAATTGGGCGAGGGGGTACCGTTTCAAATCGATCGATTTGATTTGACTGATGCGCTCACATTGACGGGCTACCGTGCAGACGAATCTGATATGGTGACGGTCAACGTTGACCATGATGCAACCATCATTGATAAACAAGGCATCGCCGTACAAATTGCGCCGCGTGATACTTGGGTACAAAGTGCTAAAGTTTATCAACGGGCCTTGATCAACGTTGCAGGACCAGTCATGAATTTTGTCTTAGCTTTGGTTGTTTTTTGTTTACTCGGCTTCTTACAGCCAAGTGTAACCTTGAATCAACCAATCATTGGGACAGTCCAGCCTAACATGCCAGCGCAACAAGCTGGGCTACGGCCAAATGATCAAGTGCAAACGATTAATGGCCAAAAGATCCATTCTTGGGAACAATTAGCGACAACCATTAGTCAGTCAACCAGTCAAAAGTTAACCCTATCCGTGCTACGGCAGGGTAAGCCAGCAACACTGACGTTGACCCCCAAGCAAGTCCAAGTTGACAGGGTGACGACGCGTTTAATTGGCGTGACACCAAAAACGTATACCGACTTTGGCGCACGCCTAAAGTATGGTATATTAGCAACTGGTAGTACCACGCAGCGCATCTGGTATGCCATCACCCATTTGTTCAGTGGTGGCTTTAACCTCAACAAACTCGGGGGGCCAGTAGCCATTGCGAAGACAACCTCAACGGTTGCCAAAACTGGTTTCTTAAATATTTTGGTTTATATGGCGATGCTATCGATTAATTTAGGGATGATGAATTTGATTCCAATTCCGGCCTTAGATGGCGGCAAGTTGCTCTTGAATTTGATTGAAGCCATTTGGCGGCGACCATTACCAGAAAATATCGAAAATGCGGTAACCGTTGCTGGGGCAGCCTTTATGGTGGTCTTGCTGGTCGCGGTAACCATTAATGAATAACTTAGATAACTAGTTGTTCAAATAATACGGCGCTTAGCGCCGTACATACTGTAAAAG
>NZ_CBDKZH010000039.1:0-12428 GCF_965300815.1 Leuconostoc sp. | reverse complement strand
CAAGAATACAACATTATTGCAGAGTGGAGCCGTAACGCTTATAGCCAAACTACCGGCGACACTTTACTGGAACACGTGCCTGCGCGCGTCCAACAACTGTGGGATGACTTTCATCAGGCCTATCATCTCTCAAACGCGGCTCAAATCTTAGAATTTGATCGTATTTTAACCGATTTCCAAACCAATCAATGGTCTACTTAAACAGCAAAAAAGGCAATCTCATCAGCCAGTGCGTCGAAACACTAGCTGATGAGATTGCCTTTTTATATTATTCAAATTGTGTATTGACCAATAACTGTTCATAATGTTGGTAAAGCACGGCATAGCGATTAATAATACTCTTCTCCCACGGCTTTGGCCGGCCACAAAAATGGAGAATGACTGTATTTTTCATCACCCACTGCATATCCACTTCGCCAAAACTCTTGGCATAATGCACAATGTTGTCACGCGTATCATAGTTCCAAACTTCCTCTGGAATTGGTAAAATATCTGCCCCGTATAGATAATTTAAGATATCTTGATCGGGTAAAATCAGTTCCCGACCGCGCCATGCAATGACATCAAAAATATCTTGCAACCGCACCCGTTGGCGCATTTTATCCAAATCCATCAACATCACACCGGAATTAAAATAGGCTTGACGCGTCCCGAGACGCACATGATTAATTGTTTGCGTAATACCCGTCAAT
Source organism: Leuconostoc sp. (assembly GCF_965300815.1). Classification (NCBI taxonomy): domain Bacteria; kingdom Bacillati; phylum Bacillota; class Bacilli; order Lactobacillales; family Lactobacillaceae; genus Leuconostoc; species Leuconostoc sp. The sequence goes on along the minus strand of NZ_CBDKZH010000039.1, from coordinate 11,736 downwards.
CCCATGTGACTGGCGGCCGCCAACATATGCCCTGCCAGCGGCATGTCAAATAACAGTTTGATCGGGTTGATCACTAAAATATCTGGATCTAAATAAATGACCCGATGTAAAGTGTCCGGTAAATAATCCCCGCACAACAGCCGGAAATACATTTCTGGTGGATATTGTTTGAATTTAGCAGTAGGTGCTTCGGCCCACGCGGCAAGCGCCACCTTAATCGCGTGCAAGTTAAACCCCAACTGGTCAACAAAAGTCGCCAGCGCCTGCAAGACTGATGGCGTAATATTGGCATGCAACAACCAAACATCAAAGTGCTGCCCAGGATTGGTTTGTTTAATCGAAAATAGTAACACTTTTAACGGCTTCACATAGTGATCATCAACCGTCACGAGCAGGTCTATCGTTGCCTGCGTTGTCATCACTTCACTCATTTTTTCATCTCTCATATCTTATATTATACACATGCTAACCGGCTACTTCATGATAATCAGGCAATTATAGTATAATAGAGCGTATTGGAGCGTAATCATGAATAAAATTTTAAAAGAACAATTTCTCATTGACAATCTTTCTGATGATCAAAAACATGTCATTGCCGACATGAACACCTACATTAAGCAACATTTAGCCGGCAAAGAACATGCCGTAGCAGTTATCCAAGGTGCTGCTGGTACCGGTAAATCCGTAGTCCTCATGCAACTTGTCAAACAATACATGACAGACAAACGGTTTAAAACAGCACTCGTTGTGAATCATCCTGAGCTGTATAAAGCCTACCAAGATATGGCCAAAGATTTTCCTGGTCTCAATCCCAAAGCCATCCGTCGACCAACGGCACTCATTAACGACGCCCAGAAAAACCACCGCCAATACGATGTGATTTTTGTCGACGAAGCCCATTTACTCTATTCAAAGTCTGAACCTTACGCACATTACCGTGGCAATAATCAGTTGACTGATTTAATGAATTTAGCCAAAGTCGTTGTCGTCGTTTACGATTTCAACCAAGTGTTCCAATCTAAAATGTATTGGTCACAAGAATTACTACGCAAAACGATTGGCCAACATCCTTATCGCCAATTCGATATGGATTTCCAGTATCGTATGGTAGCCAGCCAAGCCCAAGTGGACTGGATGGATCGCCTCACGGCACAGCAGCCACTGACACCCTTCCCCAAAGACAGCGATTTTGAATTTGAAGTGTTTGCTACGGCTGGCGAACTCTATGAAAAAATCAAGGCACAAAACAAAGCCGTTGGCCTAAGTCGCGTGGTCGCCACTTCTGGTTTCCCACGTATTGATGGGCGGCACAACGTTGAAATGGATACCTTCTCCTTGCCTTGGGATGAATGGGATCCGCAACGCACGCACTGGGCAAAACGTGAATCATCCATTACCCAGGTTGGCACAATTTATACTTTGCAAGGCTTTGATTTAAATTATGTCGGCATGATTATTGGCCCATCCTTTGGTTATGATCCCAAAACCGATCAAATGACCATTATCCCAGAAAAATATTCCCACAAGGAAATTTTTAAGAAGCGCCAAGATATGCAATTTACGCCGGCACAATACCAAGATTTCATTGCTAATGTCTTAAACGTCCTCATCAAGCGTGGTAAGTACGGCCTTTACCTGACTGCTTACGATGACGCTTTGCGCAAGCGACTGTTAGAACTACAAGCCTAATCACAACACGCCAACTTATTGGCGTGTTTTTTATGACCTGTATTGCGACAAAAAAGCTATCTCATTAAGAGATAGCTTTTTTAAGGATGCCGTCGGTGGGAGTCGAACCCACACGGTGTTGCCACCACTGGATTTTGAGTCCAGCGCGTCTGCCAATTCCGCCACAACGGCATGTATTCTTATGCTGTTTTTTCGTATCAAACAACTATATAAGAATACCAAGAATTAACAAATTCGTCAACCCTTTTTTTCAAATTTAATCTCAGATTTTTCTTGATCGTTGTGAAATACGTGATCGACGTGCTTGAGCGCGTTATCTAACAAAATCAAAATGTGCGAGTCACTCAGGCAATACAAAACTAAACGCCCTTGACGTTGCGTTGTCACCAGCTGCGCTTCACGCAACACCTTTAGTTGATGTGACACGGCGGATTGTTCCATATCAAGCTGTGCCACAATTTCCGAAACGGTATACGAGCGTTCCTGCAACAATGCCAAAATGGTCAAACGTTGGTGATTGCCTAAGACTTTAAAAATTTTTTCTAGTTCAGTAATCGATTTCTTGTTCATACTCCTATTATAACAGGCTAAGCAAATGCTGGATGGTACCGGCATCAAATAAGACATAACTACCTAACAAAACATAAATAATCAATTGAATCCAGTCACCATACTTGTTCATAAGACGATGAACTGGCGCAAAATCAGTAAACTTTTTAGCCAAATAGATCACAACCGTCAAAACGATGATGAAGATCACCAAAATAGCTGGTAAGTAGGCAAAATTAGCCATCGTAAAGTATGGAATATAAAGCGCTAAGTTATCGGCACCACAAGTGACCGCCGTGAGTCCAATGACAGTCATCACAATTTTACGCTTATCTAGTCGCGCTAACTTTTCAGCAACCTCTTCCCCCTCATCCTTTGATGAGAAAAACTTTTGTAAGCCCATCGCAATTGGCACAAAACCCAACAAACCAAGCACCCATTCTTCCGGCACGCGCTTTAGCAAGAGCGCAATCGCGACCGCCACAAACACCAGCAACGCATTCCCAAGATAAGCGCCCCACATAATGGCTTGTCGTTGCGGTTGCGTACGGAATTGCGCAAATAATAAGAGTAGTACCACGAAATAATCTGACGTGGTCCCAATATATGATGTTAAAGCCGTTAATAATGTTTCAACCATAAGGATCCCCAAACTTTTATATGAATTTCTTTTCATATATTATAACATGAAATTTATTTCATGTGTTAAAAACAACGCTATTTTATACTGATTTAATCTCTCGACGTTATAGTATAGACAATCAAAAAACAAGTCATCTCAAACAACGACGCGTTTAGGAAGGTAGGTATTTGCCATGTTTGGCACCAGTTGATGGGTCCCATCAACGCACGAAACCCCGTACGGGTCACACTTCTCATCGAATAATCTCTCCCAAATATTCTTTTCTCTTAAATAAATCTCTCAAAAAAGACCCCAGCAGCCGCGTTAGGCTACTGGGGTTTCGTGTGTACAAAAAAATCGCCGATCGGCGATTTTTTTGTTATATTACTTACGGGCTACCATTGATGAAATCTTGGCATGACGCGCGATATAAGCCGCTTGAGAACCTAATGATTCCCAGAACCCTTCACGCGAATGTGCGCCAACAATAATCAAGTCTGCCTGAACTTTTGGCGCCACGTCTTGCAACAGTACTTCACCAGCCTTGTCACCATCCGCAAAGATAGTTGTGACGTTTTCGGCGCCTTTTGACTTGGCATAAGCAGCATACTTGGCTAAATTAGCTTCGATCGTCGCACGACGTTCTTTAATGGCATCTAAGTGGAGGGCATCAATGGTTGATAGGTCATCCATTTCCAGCACTGAGGCAATAATCAAGTGCGCATCATCTTCACTTGCTTGATGAATAGCATTTGCCAACGCAATATACCCTTGTTCAGACTCATCAACACCAACCAAAATGCGCTTAAATTGTATTGGTTCGATGTTTAGGTTTAATTCACTCATACAGTCTCTCCTTTTTTAACACACAATTAACGACTCATTACCTTTGTCACTAAGTCAATAATAATCTGAAGGTTTAAAATCGTCAAGACAGCAAAGATAATCCAACCTAAAATGGCCATCCAACGTGGGTTAGCAAACTCGCCCATGATTTTCTTTGATGACGTAAAGTAAATCAACGGTGCCATCGCAAACGGTAGGGCAAGTGATAAGAAGACTTGTGAATAAACCAGAAGTTGATCTAACTCGGCTTCGGCACCACCATACAACAACGTAAAGATAATTACTGGAATCAATGCTAAGCCACGCGTGATAACACGACGGATCCACATTGGAATACGCAACCGGATAAAGCCTTCCATGACAATTTCACCCGTTAGCGTCCCTGTGATCGTTGAGTTCTGACCAGAGGCCAGCAAGGCTACCGCAAACAACGTTGACAATACTGGTGACGCAACCGCCCCAGCAATGGCCTTATTGTCCAACGCATCATACATAGCGCCAAACGTTCCCACCTGATCGGCATGGCCAAAGAACAAGGCCGCACCTAATACCAACAACAATGAATTGATCACAAAGGCTAATGACAATTGAATGTTTGAATCCCACGTCATCAGACGTACAGCTTCTTTTAATTCACCTGGATTTTCACGATCAATTTTACGCGTTTGGGCAATTGATGAATGGAGGTATAAATTATGCGGCATAACGGTCGCACCAATAATACCAAGTGACATCAGCAATGGTGAATCGACGCCAGCTGGCCCATGGGTTGATACTGCTTGCAATTGTGGCAAATATCCGCCAAACATCGCCACAACATCTGGCTTTGATAAAATCACAAGATAAGCGAAAATCAATAAGATTGTCAAAATCAATGTCATGACAATCGCCTCAATCTTGCGGAAACCAAATTTCATCAGTAACAACAAGAGGAGGACATCAAAGGCCGTGGTCAGCACTGAGGCAATCATTGACCAGCCAAACAACAAGTGCAAGGCAATGGCCGCACCAATAACTTCGGCGATATCAGTTGCCATCAAGGCCAATTCCGTAATCACCCATAACGCATAACCGCCCGCTTTATTTGTGCGAGCACGTGTGGCTTGTGCCAAGTCTTCTTGTTTAACCATCCCCAACTTACCCGCCATGTATTGCAACATCATGGCAATCAGTGAGGAAATCAACACAATTGACAACAAAACGTAGTGGTACTGAGCACCACCATTAACAGATGTCACCCAGTTACCGGGATCCATATACCCAACGGCAACTAACGCACCTGGCCCCGAAAAGGCTAAAAGTTTGCGCCAAAATGAGCCGTCCTTTGGGGCTTCGATTGAACCATTTACATCGCCTAAACTGAGTTGCTCCTCAGTTGATTCGACGAAATGTTTATTAGTGTTTGCTTGATCTTTTGTTGAATCTTGCATTCTACTTCTCCTTTGGATTTCTCTTCAGGACAAAAACATACGAATTCCGACTAAAGTACGCATTTAGTATTCACTTTTTTTGGCGCAGCTTAACCGTGAGCTAAACGCGTATTAAAGTGCTAAATATTTTTCATAAAGGGTTTCATTCAACTCAGTTGTTGAAAGCTTATGAAAGGTATCTAACTCGGCTATTTACGCCCTAATATATATTAAATATCCCACTTTTCCCCCTGTTCGTCAACACAATAAAAACGCCGGTCATCCCTCACCGACGTTTTTTTGACCTATCTTTGGCTAAAATGATAAACCTAACTTATAACAACTGGAACCGTAAGCCCTTTCATTAAATAATTACATTTGTGTAACAAAGCGTCATTAGCGGCCTTTGATCCCTAAATTTTGCGTTATCCACGACATTAAAAAGGCCAACGCTGTTGGCTATACTGTCAGTGTATCAAAAAAGGTCGTGGCATCCCCAATGATTTGCGTGACGGGATAAGACGTCTCAATCGGTGTCAGATTAATGGCTACTATCGGTGTGCCAGCGACAGCATACTGCAATAGCCCAGCAAAGGGATACACTTGAAAACTCGTCCCGACAATCACAATCAAATCAGCTTGGTTAACCCACATCACAGCCTGCTCAACCTCAAACGGCATTTCTTCATAAAACGTGATCCGTGGCCGCAGTAGCGCCCCATCAGCACGGTGTATACTTGTCAAATATTCAGCCACCGTTGCTGGTTGTTGGTCAACTGGCGCATAAATGTCATACAATGACCCATGAAATCGAATTAGGCGTGATGCTACCGTGTTGGCTTTCACATGTAAATCATCCACATTTTGGGTGATAATGCACGCTTGGCCTTTTTGGGTAAACTGTGCCATTTTGTCATGGATGACGTTCGGGGCAGCATCTGGGAAATACATATTCTCTTTCATAAATTGATACTGCATTTCCGGTGCCAGTTGAAACGCAGTCGCTGACAATAAGTATTCCGGTTGTAACGTATTGCCCTGGTATAACCCATTTTTTGAGCGATAATCCGGAATCCCCGATGGTGTGGAAATACCCGCACCAGTCATGAAAACAATGTTTTTAGCCGTATCAAATTGTGCTTGAATTTCTGGTGTGACCAACATCTTGCTCACCCCTTAGCGCCGTTGAATGTATGGCAAAGCAAGCTTATGAAAGAGGTCACCGACTTTCATTTGATAAAGTGCTTTAAAGAATGTCGCTGAATCTTGATCATCTGGCTTTGACACAACAAAGCTATTTTGTGAATCGATTTTTCCCAAGCCAACATAGGCAGACTTCTTTGTTTGGAAATCAATCATTTCTGAATGATAAATCGTAAAGACTTGGCTGACCGGCAATGATAGTTGACGTTCAGATAGGACACTCATTAACGTGACATATTCCTTAGCGTTCACTGTTGGCTTACCCCAAGCTGTTAACACCTCATCGACACCACCAAATAGCGCTGTCATTTGACGCCGGATGTGCCGTGGTTGCTTTAAGTCAGCAGCTAGAATTGGTGCGACCAACTTGGTCGCCGCTGTATACGCCAATGGGTACAGCGTTGCCAATTCGGAAAAGTCTGCCCCACTCGCGTCAGCAAATACAAGAGCGTCCAGCAAAGCCAACAAGCGCCAGAGGCTTTCATCATCTAACTCGCCGTTTTCAACCGTTAATTCTGACTTCACACCAGCCAAATAAGCCCGTTGGGTCGCGTCAGTTATAATCCCTTTTTGTTGTAATTCACGATACGTAATGGCATGTACAACCGTACTGTGCATCCGTGTGGCGATTTGAATGAGTTGCTGATCTAATGCATCATCTTGGAAGGTCAACGCAAAAAATAGTTGTGGTGTTACACCATTAAGCGTCAGTAACATTTTTAATAATTCATTACCAAATAGAAAATCGCTTTCGGTCCCTTCTGACAATTCAATCAATAAACGATCTTCAAATAGTGCTTGTGACACGCGATCAATATGCAGTTCACCGGTCGCCGGACCACCGATACGCGTCATCACCGTCCCTGGATAAAGGTCATTGACCGCCGTTAATAATGTTTGAATTTTTGGATTCATTTTCTCATCTCCCTTAGTAGGTTTGTTGCGACGGCTGCATCTACTTGTTTCGCCGCCTGTAATTGTGTAACCAAAATGGCAATTTCATCGTCACGTGCGCCAACCTGCAAAGCTAGGGCGCGATAGTGCATTTTCATGTGGCCTTTTTGAATACCCCCATCCGCAATCGCTTTGAGTGCCGCCAAATTTTGAGCCAACCCAACGGCCAAAATAATGCCGCGTAGCTCATCAGCCGTTTGCGGTGCCACAATCGCTAAAGCCCGCTGGGCTTGTGGCATTGCCGAAATGGCACCACCAACAGTCCCAACCGAAATCGGCATCGTTAACCGCCCTTCCAAAAAGTCCCCAGCAATGGTCCAGGTCGTTAAGGACTGATAGCGTCCGTTCTGACTGGCAAAAGCATGCCCAGCCGCTTCAACCGCGCGCCAATCATTACCTGTTGCCAGCGTCACCGCCCCGATACCATTAAATAAACCTTTATTTTCAGTTGTGGCGCGGTAAACATCTTGATGACCGAATTGATTGAGTTGCACGAGCCGTTTTGCAACCGTGCGGCCGCCAATACTAGCAATCGGCACCCGTCCGGTCACCGTCACACATTGCGCCGTAGCGTAATTTGCTAGGATAGCCCCGACAAACTGCGCCTGAAAATCTGCAAATAGCGCTTGCTCAGCTTCTAAAATTGTATTGACAATGTTAGCCCCCATGGCATCACGGGTATCAATTGTAAAATCGACACTCACACTTGTAGCCGACACCGCACGGGCGGTCACCGATAGTAACCCACCACCACGCCGGTAAATAGAGGGTTTCGCTTCTTGCGCAACGGTAAAAAACGCCGCTTGTTGACGCGCAACAAACGCTGCCAATTCATCATAAGCCACCCCAGAAAATAACAATTGGCCAATGAGTGCTGTTCGCTCTGGCAAACTCACCGCAACACCACCACCTTGGTTCAGTAGCTTAGCGCCGTGATTAGCCGCGGCAATCACACTCGGTTCTTCTGTGGCCATTGGCACCGTCACATGTCGATCAGCAACGATAATATCTTTTAGTACCCCCATCGGTACACGAAAATCACTAATATAGTTTTCCACAATTTGTGAATTGGTCGTACTTTGATTATCACGCCACGCTTGCATGGCTTGTTCATCTAAATTCAAAGACGCCAAACGTTCATCTGGCGTCAATTCGTAATATTTTTTAAGCATTATTTTTCATCATTTCTGCAATTAACCCCTCACGCACACCACTTTCTGAAAAAATAACGCGTGGTGACTGTATCACCGTCATTAAATTTAACAATGGCAATAGGCCACTGACAATAATATCAGCCCGTGATACTTCCAAACCAGCCATACGTTCCCGTTCTGGCCGACTCATTTGTCGTAAGCGGGAAAAGATTTGTTGTACTTTCTCAATCGACATATCAAACCCTTGTAATGTCGTCGTTGCTTGGTCCGACGACAATTTTTGACCCATCCGCGCCAGTGAGCGATTAGCCCCACCTAACAAGACGACTGGTTGACCGACATACTTTTTCAGCCAAGATAATGTCTGATATTGGGATAAAATATCATCACATGCCGCGGTAATATTGGCTTGATCGATATCATTTGCCAAATGAAACTTTTCCGATAGCGTGACAGCCCCAAAAGGTAAACTAATGGCCGCTTTATCTTGACCAGCCGATACCCCAATTAATTCAACTGAAGCCCCACCTGTATCTAATATCACGGCATCTTGGATTGATAACGTTGACACCACACCCAAATAATCATAGTAGGCTTCTTCTTCCCCCGTCAACACGCGAAAGTGGAGACCCGTTTCACGTTCAACGCGTGCTAAGAACGCAGCTTGATTTTTCGCCACGCGAACAGCCGCCGTCGTAATGGCAATCACAGTTGGCGCAAACGGTGCATAGACCGATTGAAAATGTTTAAGTGCCGCAATCGTGCGCGCTATGGGCACTTCTTTTAAAATCTGCTCTGCTCCCATCCCCTGGGCAATGCGCGTATCTTGTTTTTCACGGATAATTTCCGTATACGTCCCATCTTCGTGTAGTGCTTCCACAACCATTCTGGCTGAATTACTACCGAGATCAACAATAGCTAAATAGCTCATGTGCCTATCCTAGATATAATTTATTACTTACTAGTATAACAAATAAGCCTATCAAACGGGCATTTAAGCATATTACAATCTCGTTATGAAGACGATTTGGCACAATATTAAAAACGACAGACCTTTATGATCTGTCGTTAGAGTAATGCTGATTGCTTATTCGTAGGATAACTGACGTAATGTTGACTGGTTTTCAACAAAATGTGCCCCGATTAAGCGACTGGCCGCAAAGATTAATAGACCGGTCAAAATGCTAGAAACTGTCACATCACTCAACCAGTGCGCCCCGATTCGCACGCGACTCAAACCAGTTAAAATGCCCATCGCAATCCCAAAAATCGTCATTTTCTTTTGTGCGGAAATGTTTTCTCGGGGGACAAACAAGGCCAAATATAAGAATAACCAACCCGACATTGTATGCCCTGACGGGAATGAATTATGGCCGTTGGCGCCATTCATATGATACCAAGGCGTAAATTCGCTAAACGCGTGCCCAGAAACAGTGGTCATTTCGTAAGGTCGGAAGCGCCCCCACAACGTTTTCATTTCGCCGATCATTGTTTGCGCAATGAAGACAGTTGCAATGCCGACAATAGCCACAACAATCAGATAGTTCATATCGTCATCTGACTTTTTGTTCAGCCAATTGGCAAAAATCAGTGATAATGCCGCGGTCAAGATAATTGCCAACCCCCAACGTAACGCTTCGGGGTAGTTTTGTACCGCTGCGGTATTGTTGGCAATCCCCATTGGGACACCTTTTTGAATATTGTTTAACATTGAGAAAGTGTAACTTAGCGCATCTTGCAGTAACGCTAGCATTTGGTTAAATGCCAAGCTAAGCATACCGGCAGTCATGATGTACTTAATCACCACATCATCGATCCGGCGCCAAATAAACCACGCAATCACTTCAGCAGAAGTGAAAGTCACGACTTGTGCCCCTTGATCCGCATAGTTTTGGAACAAGTTACCAAAAATTGAGTTTTGATTCATGATCACTTGCGTCACATTTTTATCAAAAAATGTTGCGATTACTAATGATAACGCCCCGATACCTAACAAAACGAGCACCACCCGTTTTTCCGCCGGTGTCGTATGAAAAATGTGCCGTTTGTTTCGTTCACCAAATTGAACGTCGTGGTGTTGTAAAGTATCCCCTGCTACCTGCATGAGCCATCTCCATTTCTTTTATTCAACACCTTTATTGTAACCAAGCATTATCGTTATTACGTCAGCAATATATCTAGAAGACGTAAAAAAACGATTACGTCTGTAATCGTTTTTTGTTTATTGCGGATCTAGTGTTTCGTTAATCACGTTAAGATTTCGCTCAGCAATCCAGTAGTCGGATGCGGGTACCGCACTCCCAAACTGCGTCCCAGTCTTTTTAGCTGGTAAGTCCAGTGATTGTCGTAATTTATTCGTCACACGTTGTTTCTCAGATTCAGGCACCATTTGGTAACTCACCCCAGCATACATGTCACCAACACCTTGCATATGTTCAGACACTTGATTTTTAGTTGCCGGCATATATTTCTTGGCCAGATTCATCAGATCATTGTAAGTCATATCCGTTTCAACGTTGGTTGCAATTGAGGCCATAAACTTGTCGTTCAACAGCGTTGATACACTAGCTGACTTTTTCAGTAATGCTTGCAAAACGAGACGTTGCCGTAACTGGCGACCATAATCGCCTTGCGGATCATCATAACGCATCCGTGAAAATGACAAAGCGGCATTACCATCCATAGTGGTATAGGACTTGAAATTTTTACCGTCCTTAGCATATTCAAACTGTGACTTGCCCTTAAAGTATTTAAAGGTTTCAGGGGTTGTATCTGCTTCCGGCGTATAAGTAAAAGTCAATGGGGAGACCACTTGGACACCGCCAACTTGATCAATCAACTTTTCTAAACCACCCATGTTCACCAACACATAAAAGTCAATCGGCACGTTTAGATAGTTTTGCAAAGTCGTGATTGTCGCACCCACGCCAGCAATTGGAAAGGCTGCGTTTAACTTTTGTGGAAAAGTTGATTCTGCCCCAGCAATGGCTACCATGATATCACGTGGAATCGACATCATCGTCGTTGTTTTCGTCTTTGGGTTCACCGTAATGATCATCATGGAGTCAGTTAAGCCCGTACGATCTCGCTTTAACGCCCCAGTATCAGTCCCTAAGACAAGCATTGAAAACGGCTTTCCCGCTTTCAAGAGATCCGTGACATTACGTGCTTTAGTGACATCAGCACTACGATACATTTTATCCACTGATTTGTGGACGTTACCTAAAATCATAGCAAAGACGATCCCACCAATAATGCCGAGTAACACCACCAGTCCCAATACCCAACGCCACCATTTACGGCGACGGCG
>NZ_CBDKZH010000038.1:0-13141 GCF_965300815.1 Leuconostoc sp. | reverse complement strand
ACCCTATGCCGGTGATTTATAGACACTAAAATTTAATATAACTCAGGCTCCAATTGCCTTTTCATCTGCGGTATAGCCCTTTGCATGCGCACGTGACCGTAATTCAGCTTCAATAGACTCCAATGACCGATTACGAGTTTCAATCGTGTATTTGTGAATAAACCAAATCGCAGCAAAACACATCACACCATAAATGATAAACAGCTTCGCAATACCTTGTCCTTCAGCGTTTACAACATGTGCAGGTGTGAAGGCAATGAGTAACATTGGAAATGATTGAGACACGCCGAAGTTAGCTGTCCAGTTGATGCCCGCACCAAATGAATTTCCCAAGCCTCGAATATTCAATGGGAAGGCTTCACCAATCATAACCCACATCACCGGACCCCATGTTGCTGAGAAAAAGGCGATATAAAGTGTCAAAGCGATGACACAAATCCATGACCCGAGATTCCCATGACCGGCCTTCAAAAAGAGCATCGCCGTTGACATGATTAATAAGGACGCCCCCATGCCAATCGCACCGTAAGTCAACATCTTTTTACGATCAATCTTATCCATAATTTTAACCGCAATCGCCGTGACAATCACATTAAATACCCCAATTACAATATGTGATTGCAACGCAAAGTGTTCGCTAAAGCCGGCTGAAATAAAGATTTTAGGTGCGTAATACAAGACTGTGTTACAGCCCATGATTTGCTGGAATACAGCTAATCCAAAAGCCATAATCAATACTGGTCGTGGCATTGGCCCGAACAGTTCTTTTAACCCACCTGATGGTATTGACGCTTGTAATTCAATATCGCCAAGTTCTGCTGCGACTAATTTAGTATCACCATTCATCGTGAGTAAGACTTGTTTTGCTTCAGCAATCTTGCCTTTTCTCACGAGAAAACGTGGTGATTCTGGTAAAAAGAGCCCACCGACAAATAACAAGGCTGCTGGTATAGCAGCTAACCCCAGCATCCAATGCCAACCAACATTTTGATCAAGACCAAGCCAACCATTTGGTGACAGCCATTCGTTAGAGACATACGCCAAGAAAATTCCTGTCATAATCATTAATTGAAACAAAGTACCAATCCCACCACGTTTATCCGCTGGGGACAGCTCTGCTAAATAAGTTGGAATTAAGGCTGATGCGGCCCCAACTGCAATTCCGAGTAGCACACGAGAAACTACGAGTAATAAATAACTGCTACCAATTCCTGAGCCTAAGGCCCCGACAAAGAAAATAATCGCCGATATTAGCAACAGCTTCTTACGACCAAGCTTATCAGACATCGGTCCAATAATGGCCGCCCCAACGATGGCGCCCAATAATACCGAAGCGGTCACGAAGCCATCTTCAAATGAGCCCGCTTGAATCCCCAATTCGTCCCCTATAAATAACATTGCCCCAGAAATGACGCCAGTATCATAGCCAAATAGCAGGCCGCCTAAAGCGCCAAAAAAGTAAATAAAACGATTTGAAATGCGTTTGGTTCCCATCAGTGTTTCTCATATCATAATGACTGTCTATATTGAAAGCGCTTCCAACAAGTATTATAACTTGTTTGGTTGAACAAAGCAACTAACTATTTTTAAAGTTGTTTAACCCCTGAACAGAATAACCCGCAATCACGAGTTCAAAACATCAAAAAAAAGCTACCCAATATGGGTAGCTTTTCAAATGATTAAGCAGTACGACGCTTTTGTTTTGCAAGACGGCGGTACTTATCTAACTCGGTCACGAGCAAGACAATGAAGCCGGTTGCCAAGACCACAAGCCAATCAGTCCATGATAGCCCTGCAGTCGTGAAGACACCTTGCATAAATGGTACATACGTGAACAAAAGTTGCAAAATAATCATCGCCCCAATGGCAACGAAAGCCATTGGATTTGTCCAGAATGACGCACTTAATGCTGGTGCAGCTGTTCGAATATTAAAGAGATAGAAAATTTTACCAAAGATAATCACGTTAACTGCGGTCGTACTTGCCACAGCAAAACCAGTGATTTCATCTAAGTACTCAAAGATTCCCAAGGCGACAGCAGCGATAATCACACTGACATAAACCATCTGGAAAACGTCATAGCGACTCATCAACTTAGCCGATGTTTTACGTGGGGGCTGTGACATCAAGCCAGGTTCCATCGGTTCGAAAATAAACGCCAGTTGTAGCGTCAACGCCGACACCATGTTGATCCAAAGCAACTGTGTGGCTGTCAGTGGCATCGGTTGTTGCAACAAAATACTAAATACCACAATAAGCCCTTCGGCGAAACTAGTTGGCAATAAGTACAAAATCGTTTTGCGAATATTATCATACAAACGACGACCTTGTGCAATTGCAACTTTAATCGTTGAAAAGTCATCATTCGCCAAGACCATATCTGCGGAATCTTTGGCAACGTCTGTTCCCTTGATACCCATGGCAATGCCAATATCAGCCTTTTTCAAAGCTGGGGCATCGTTCACACCGTCACCAGTCATGGCTGTCACTAAGCCGTTAACTTGATAAGCTGTAATAATCCGAAGTTTATCTTTTGGCGTTGTACGCGCAAAGACATCATATTGCGGTACAGCCTTAGCAAGTTCATCATCGGATAATTGTTCAATTTCTGAACCAGTAATCGCTTGAATATTATCCGCCAAGCCCAATTGTTGCCCAATCGCCTTGGCAGTATCAGGGCTATCACCCGTGATCATTTTCACGCGAATCCCTGCACTACGCATATCCGCAATGGCTTTAATCACCTCAGGACGTGGTGGATCAATGATTGCCGCCAAGCCCAAGAAGGTAATCCCAAGCTTTTTCAATAGCTCGTGGGTCACTTCAGTCACATCAGGTGCAACGTCGATGTACCCCACCGCAATCACACGCTTACCTGATTTTGCAAAACTAGAGGCTAAGGTTGACCAATAGTTCAAATCAAAATTTGGATCATTTTTGGCTAAATCAAAGAGCTTATCAGGTGCACCCTTAATCGCCACAAAGCGTGATTGCTTTTGATTTTGTACTAAACGTGCCATATAACGGTAATCCGAATCAAACGGAATACGATCTATCTCGGTTAACTTTGGCTTCTTCAGGCCAAAGGCCTTATAGTAAGCCGACAAGAAGGCCGCATCCGTTGGTTCACCATTAATTTCCCACGTGCCATCTTCATTAGTTAAGAATGTATCGTTGGCTTGATGCCCCATTGTCAAAAACATTTCAAGGGCTGGGTCCTTTGCAGCATCAACAATGATATCATCTAGTAAGATATCCCCGTCCGGTGCATAACCCGTACCGGTGACGTGATAATGATGCTGACCGATCACAATATCTTGGACCGTCATTTCATTTTTTGTTAAGGTACCCGTTTTATCTGAGGCAATAATGTCCACTGCTCCCAATGTTTCAGCAGCAGGTAACGTTTTAACAATGGCATGTTTTTTCGTTAACTTTTTAACCCCAGTAGCTAAAATGATTGATGTTGCGGCAGGCAACCCTTCAGGCATTGATCCAACAATCATCGCAATAATGGCCATCACAAGCGTTTGCAATGAATAAATTTGCAAGAACCAACCAAGCCCAAACATCACAACCGCAATGACAATAATGAGCCAAGAAATACCACGACCCAAACTATCCAACTCACGGATTAATGGTGTTTTTTGTGCCGAAACATCCGCAACACTTTGAGAAATTTGACCAATTTGCGTATGCACACCGGTGGCCACAACAATACCGGTGGCACTACCGTTCGTCACAGCCGTTGATGCATAAGCCATATTACTACGCTCAGCAAGCGGTATTTGACCTACCAGCAGCATATTGTCTTTTAAGACTGAGTCGGCTTCACCTGTCAAAGAAGATTCTTGAATGCGTAGATTATCTGAATCAATGATCCGTAAATCGGCTGGGACGTTGTCACCGGCCTCTAAGTAGACAAGATCACCTGGTACCAATTCGCGCGATGGGATATCAAAACGTTCCCCATCACGAATGACGGTCGCCTCAACAGATAGCATGCTTTTGATTTTATCTAACGCATTGCTAGCATTCACTTCTTGCATATAGCCAATCAAGGCATTAATAATCACCACAAGGCCAATAACGATGGCATCTGAATAATGGCGCATGAGTAACGTCAAGGCGACAGCTACGAGCAAGATATAAACAATGACATTGTTAAATTGACGCAAGAAGATTTGCCATTTTGGCGTTTTCTTGCTATTAACTTCGTTGTAGCCAAACTTTTCAAGTCTCGCTGCGGCTTGTTGTGAATCGAGACCGTCAGGAAAATTGCCTTGCAATGTATCCACGGTCTCTGTCCACGACTGTTGGTAGAAATCTGATGAATTCAATAACGGAACGTCATCAGCTTCATTTGATTTGGTGCTCATAAAATAACACACTCCTTTAAGAGAAAAAATTCTTTGCGTCTTGCTGTTTAAGGTTGGCCGCCAAATCAGGTGATTTGGTAAGTCAGTTTCCCACGCACGTGCGCCGCTACTCCCGCAAGGAGTGTTTAATTTTGAACAAATGAGATTAATATAACAACTTAAGTATATAATATCACGAATTCAGTTGTCAATTATTTACGTAACCACATTTTTTTCTGATACAACCAGCCGTTAAATATATTAGCAACACCAATCCCTAAAGCCAAAGACATCGCGACACTACCAGTATTAAATAACCCTTTCAGCACGGCTGTTAAATTATTTTCAGAAAGTTTTTGCAAGGTACTAAAAGCCATGCCCCCTGGCACAAGTGAAATCAACGCGCCGACATAAATCATGGTGACAGGCACACGAAACCGGCGTGCTAGGAAAAAACCTAACATCCCCACCACCAACGATGCCATAAAATTGGGCAGCACAATGCTATGATGCACACTATCTAACACATAATAGACCATCCAAGAACAGACGCCGGTAATACCAGCCCCAAGTAAGGCGCGTTTTGGTACATTAGCAATAATGGAAAATCCTACACTAGACAACAAGGCCAAAATAGTACTTAAAATAAAATCCGTCACAAGCCATCACCTCAAACAAATCTGACAAGTTCAAACGCAATCCACACACCAGCGACCAACGACGACACCACTAACAAAGCAGTAATCGCCCGCACAAGACCCGACAACACGTCGCCCATAATAATCTCACGAATCGCATTTGTCATCGCCAGCCCTGGCACCAGGGGCATGACCGCTCCAAGAATTGCTGACAAAGTCGAGATTTCTGGGAATAAACCATGACACATTAAGACAAACAAGCCAATTGCTAAACCACCAATAAATTCAGGCGCATAAGGCGTTTTAGATTTTTTGTCCGTTAGGATATACGCCAGATAACCAATGACACCGGCAAAAAACATGATCGCATAATCAAGCGGTGTCCCTTTTGCAATCAAAGATGGCGCCATCCCGACCAGCCCTGCACTAAATACCTTTAAAGCTAGTGGGAAATCCACTACCTGCTGCTTTAATGTTTTGATACCGGCGTAAAATTCCTCTGGCGTAATTTGTCCAGCCACCAAGCTACGCGATAGCGTGTTCACGTGGTCAACCGTTCGTAAATTAAAACCGGAAATACGCGCCTTAACCAATTTCGTTTGTACTCCATTGTTTGCTGAAACGATTACAGCGGTTAACGTCACGTAACAAGTCAATGGCAGGCCGAGTGATTGCCCAATATGTTCAACTGTTTCTTCAATCCGAAAGGATTCTGCCCCACCAAGGAGTAACAAGCGTCCGGCATCGGTCGCGACATCGATAATATCGGCTTCGCTATAGCTTGGATTCGTCATATTTGTTGCCATCAAATTCGTTCACCATCACTTGAACAGCGCCAAGTACTGTCCTTCATTCATTTAAATCATACAAAATGCGGTTATTGACGACGACAATATTCGTGTTAACGTCAATAGCTCTTTAATCAGTATACATTAAAAAGCACCCAAATTTATGGGTGCTTTTAACTTTATTTCTGTTCGTTTGTAACAAGGTCATGAATCACATCAGCTAGCGAAATCGCCTGCATTTTTTGAAAAGCAGCTACTTCAATTTCAGTATAAAAACGATTCAACGTATCTTGAATACGACTACCAACAAAACAATCCGGATTGGTTTTGGGATCAATATGCAACAATTGATGCGTCATATTAATCGCCTGATAGACATCATACAAACTAATGGTTTCTGGTTCTCGTGCCAATGCGGGTGTCGCCACCCCTTGACGGGTCGTGAGTAACCCTGCTGCCCGCAAATCCAACATTAAACTCCGCACGACACTGGCATTCGCGCCAATACTACCGGCTATTGCTTTACTTGATAAGTCGTTGGTTTGATTAATATGAATATAAGCTAAAATGTGTATGGCATCGCTTAATTTATAAGAAAAACGCATATTAGGCGTATGCCCTCCCTGTGATCTTTGATATTTACCAGTGATCGTTTACTGGCAATGCGTTAAGCTTGACGTGACAAAATTTCCTTCAAAGCAGCGGGCAATGGCGTTAAGTCGCGACCCAAAACAGTTGCTAAATCATCTGAAGCCACATCAAGCGATCCTTCGGCAATGGGGCTTTGGAATGAAGCAAAGAGCACGGCCAAATCATGTGGCAAGTCGTTCTTTTCTAGAATGGCAACATATTCGTCTTGCGTCACTTGATCCACTTGAATAGCTTGTTCAGTTGCTTCAATTAAAGCTTGACCAAGCGTTGCATAATCTGCTAACACGCCAGAGAATTCATAGACCGCTTTTGGTGCATCACTTACCAACACTTTAACCGCGGCTTCAGCATATTCACGTTCCAACGCCCAACCTGCACGGCCTGGTGCCCAGTAAGCTGTCACTTGTCGACTGGCACCAGTTGTGATGAAGCCCATTTCATTTTCAAGATACCAGTTATTTCTTAAAATTGCAGCTGAAATATCAGCCTTTTCCAAGGCTTTTTCAGTGGCTAAATGATCTTGCGCTAATGCACTCACTGACTTGTCAGCTTGGATGAAACTTGTATAAGCCACAAATGAGACATGATTGGCAACCATGGCATCAATCACGTTTTGATGTTGCGTTGCGCGTGGAACTGGACCACCAGGTTGCGATGAAATGAACAAGACCCGATCAACACCAGCAAATGCCCGTGTCAAAGCTTCAACATCATCATAATCCGCTTCACGGATGTCTGCCGACCCAAACAATGCCTTGGCTTTCTCTTGATTACGTACAATAAGTACAATATCTTTTTCATCCACTAATTCTCGCAAATAGTGATAAGCGAGTTGGCCGAAGTGGCCTGTTGCAGCAGTAATGGCGTATTTCATAATCGGTGTCCTTTTCTATTACCTGTTGGTTTATTCTGTACAAGTATTATAGCACAACTTGTTGGTTTATAGATAACAAGTGATCGCCACATGTTAGCGTCATAATCCAATAAAAAAAGCACGTGTATCTGTTACCGATACGCCTGCTGCGACAAAAGTTGTGACAAAGCCAATTAGCCCAGCTTAATGAAAGCCACACCGACGGCCATGACAATGATCCCAATGACCTTCAACCAAGACACAGCCTGTCGTGGTGATTGCCACCAACCAAAATGTGACACAGCCATTGAACCGGCAAGTGCCCTGATTAAGCCAATCATCACCGCAAAACCAGCACCCAGCACTGGCACACTCACGGCCATGGCGACAACAAATATACTGCCAAGGATTCCCCCAATATATACCCATTTAGGTTGGCTTGGTACAGGTTTGGTTGGCATTAGTCGCTTATCACGCAACAGCACGACAAGGAAAATAATTAACATGCCAACACCAAACGACACAATGGCGGCCCCAATTGCAGAACCTAAGGCCACTGCTAATTTTCCGGCAATGGCCTGTTGTGCTGATGATACAGCACCAGCAATGACACCCCAGACTCGCCAAGCGTTTAATTCGAGTGCCGATTCTTCAGACTTATCAATCGCATTTTCACGATCCAATTCGCGTCGATTGGCCCAAACGACCGCAACATACACGCCAAACAATAATAATGCCGCTCCGCCAGCTTTTGTCAGTGTCATGGGTAATTGTTTGGCTGCAAACCAACCGAACGTGTCAATCATCAACCCCATTAGCACTTGGCCAACAATCGGGAAAACAATCGCCTGAATCGCACCAATTTTTGGAAAGAGCAAAATATTCGACGTCAAATAAACAACACCAAAGATACCAGGCGTCCAAATCCACCAAGGATGTTGCCCTGTCAGTGTCACATGCTGACCACTCACAAGAAAAACGGCCACCAAGAAGACGAACCCTACGGTAAACGACACCAAACTTGAACGGAATGGTGATTTTAACGCCGCACCCAAGCGCGCATTAATTGGCGATTGGTTGGCTAAAGCCACGCCCCCTAACAATAACCCCACGATGTATAACATGATATTCTCCTTACTTTTTTAAAGCACATAGTTCAAGTCTACGCGGATTCAAACAAATTGCAAGGCATTACGGCAAGTATCATTACACCTATTTATCGTTATATTTTGATCCCGTGGTCACGGCATTGAGAAAATTTGGCATGTCACGGTGAGATTTGTTATACTTATTCTTACTACATTTGTTAGGAATCATACGTCACCCATGAAAAATCCAAGAAAATTTATTCAACAACAAACAAATCACATGCTATCCAAGTCCACTGAAAGGTTGGGTCAATTTAAGCAATTTTTGTTTGCGCCCAACTTGATTACCTTTGTGATTTCAGTGGTTGTTGGTAACAGCTTTGGCTCTACCATTAAGGCATTGGTCAACTTAGTGTTTGGTCTCTTTGATTTTACAAGACTCTGGCTCTTTTCTACGCAGCATACACTATACTATAATCGGTTTACACAACCGTTATCTGAATTTGCTAGTAGCCTATTAACCACAGTCTTAATTGCAACGATTGTATTCTTTACGATTCGCTTTATTAATGAAACGTTGATTGTCGATCCCGTCAATAAATGGGGCTACAATCAAGCGCATGCCGATGCCCTACATCTGCAAAAGCAAAACGAGGAAACAATTGCCTTACAGCGCAAAATTCTGGCAGAGCTTGAAAAACTCAATCAACAAGAAAACCCAAAGTGATGGCACTTTGGGTTTTTCTTTATGCAAGTAATCTGTCATAAAAAAACTTGAATGTCATACGGTATACCAAGATGCTCATTCCTTAAAGTTGTCCCCATGCCGATGCCGCAATTGTTGGGAATAAATAGACAAGACGTTCAACTTCAGCAGGCTCAAAGCCAAATTCAATTGCTGGCAACAACGCATTGATTGCGTTTTCTGCCTGAGGTGACACTTCAGTAGCCCCAACCAATTGATGTGCCTGGTTAAAAATTAAGATATTGTCGCCAATCGTCTCCTGATCAACTTGCCGATACCAATCATCTGGCGTGTGGTGTGCCACAATTGTATAGTCATCAGGATGCTGTTTGGCCTCAGCAACACTTATCCCAGCTTGCGCCAAACGTGGTGACGTAAAGACCACAGATGGTATCACGGGGTACTTAATTGGCGCTACCGTTTCACCTGAAAATGTGTGCATTAAGTATCGTGATTCAAAAATAGCGGTTGGTGTTAACTTAGGTTGTCCCTTATCAATCACATCCCCAGCAGCATAAATATTTGGCACGGTTGTCTGCAAATAACGGTTGACGACAATGCCTTTATCCGTATAAGCAATACCAACTTCATCTAAACCAAGTGCTGCGATATTAGGCACACGCCCCGTTGCATCCAACACCCAGTCACTGGTCAGGGTAAGATCGTTGTCACCCACAACAACAAAGTGATCCGCAACCTGTTGGATTGCCGTCACCGTTGTTTCTCGTATGAAGGTTACCCCACGTTGACTCAAATCAGTTATAATCTGTTCTACAAAAGGTTGATGATACGCACGCAAAGCTTGTGCGCCCCGCATCAAAACCGTGACTTCTGAACCAGCAGCGTTCGCCATTGTGGCAAACTCCATGGCGATATAACCAGCTCCAATAATCGTTAAACGCTTTGGCATGGCGCTTAATTTCATAAAGTCTTCGGAATCATGCGCGAACGCCGAACCGGGAATATCGAGTCGATTGGGTCGTAATCCGGTTGCAATCACAATTTTGTCAGCAGTTTTAGGCTGACCAGCCACTAATACCGTGTGGGCATCAACTAACTGACCACGGCCAAAGAGCACATCGACCGAATTGTTATCAAGCAAACCTTGAATAAATGCTGGTAAACCAGCAATCACTGTCTGTTTATGTGCTTGGTTAGCAGCCCAATCAATTGTGATCTCACCTGGCATCACGCCATGAACATCAGCTAGGTGTCGCTGCAAGGCGACTGGTGAATCCAACACAATTTTGGCGTTACAACCACGATTTGGACAAGTACCGCCAATCAAGTCTTGTTCAATCACACCAACCTTGACGCCTTTGGTGCCAAGTGGAAAGGCGCCATCAAAAGTCCCATGACCGCTGCCAATATACAAAACATCATAATCATATGTTGTCATTTTTCCGCCTCCTATGGCATACGTGCTGACTAAAGCCAACAATACTTTAGTCATGCAATTGTTACCTACAGTATAACTGAAATCAGAAAACCTACTGGATTTAAGCACTGTGAAAATTACCACTCGCCAAAATCAACTGCCAATCTGATCAACAACACTAATTAACGGTTTAAATTGCGGCCAGTGCCGTGTCAATTGCAACTGGCCCATCACTCATCTGAATCACTTGCTTAATGGTATTATCATGATTGAGCAACGAAGCAAGGGTTTCGCCAACGTTTTGAATTGTATTTTTTGATCCACTAGCATCGTTTAACGCAATATGATGGCTGCCCTCACCCGCCACCAAGGCTGTTGCTTGCAAAATTGTATAATCGAGTTGTGTTTGATTCACTAAATAGTTATCCGCAAAAAATTTTGCGATATTGTAATCTACTAACCCTGCTAAGGCCGGATTATCCCATTTTTCAGGTGTGAGTGAAAAAGCGGAACTGAGCATAATGAAACGTTGAATATGGTTCATTTCGGCCACTTGCATCATTTTGACCGCTCCAAAAGCATCTGTCTGTAGCAAGTCTTGACTGCGGGAACCAGCCACAAAATAAATCGCCGCAACGTCTTTAACCGTCTGCGCCAAGTGCGTGACTGTGTCATGTAAATCCAATTTAACGGGCGTAATATGGTCAGATACCATAATTTTTTCTGGTGAACGTGCACCAGCAACGACTTCATGCCCTTGTGCGACTAACGACTGCAATAAAACCGTTGCTACCCGCCCGGTTGCACCAGCAACAAATACTTTCATGTGATGACTCCTTCTACTTACCGTATTCTTGAACGTCTATTCTAACACATCACTGTGCGTTATATTACACTTTATGCTTTGTAATGTTTCAACCCACCCGCTGCTAATCGCGGTTCAGTATACTAAAAAACGCGTCGATACTAGCGCAACTAGTATCGACGCGTTATGTGTTATTGAATCAAACCAAAAAGATCATTGAACCCTTCCATCATTGATGGGTGTGAATAAATTTGATCACGCAATGCTTGGTATGGCAACTTATGATGCATAGCCAAAGAAATTACGTTAATCAATTCTTGTGCTTCGACTGCAAAGAAAGTCGCCCCCAAAATCAGGTCGTCTTCTCCAACCAAAACCTTGAGATAACCACGGGTATTGCCTTCAATATGGGTTTTTGGAAGGCTCGCAACCGGTAACTTAGCGACCCGATAAGCGATATTTTCGGCTTCAGCTTGCGCTTCCGTCAAGCCAATTGTTGCCAATGGTGGATTAGTGAACAACACGTGCGGCACCAAATTTTGCTGTGCCAATGTGGCTTTCCCATCACCGAATAATTGTTGCCAGACAATTCGTGAATCATCGAGTGAGATATACGTAAACTGCGCACCCCCACGCACATCACCAACTGCCCACACATTGTCAACTGTGGTGCGTAGGTGATCGTCCACGACCACGGCACCATTTTCAACAGCAATATCAGTATTTTCCAAACCAAGATTAGCAATATTTGGTCGACGACCAGTGGCAATTAAAACAGCATCAGCTGTCAACGGTGCGACAGGTTCATCGTTTGCAACAAGCGACAAAACAGTGTGATCACCCTCATCAGTCATTTCAACCACTTGTGTTTGATAACGAATCTCGACACCTAAATCAGTCAAAGATTCAGTCACGGCTGTTACAGCTTCTGATTCAACCTGTGGCAACAAGCGATCGTCACGCACCAAAAGCGTCACCTTAGCGCCAAATTGCGCATAAGTCGTAGCGAATTCAATGGCAATATAACTGTCACCAATAATCACTAGGTGTTCCGGCAAAGTTTCTTTAGCCATCAAAGTGTCTGTTGTATAAACAAACGCACTATCCTTTAGCCCAATAATACCCGGCCAAACTGGCTTAGCACCGGTGTTGATAAAGATGCGTTCGCCCTTAACGGTCTCTGTTGTGCCATCCTTCATTTGGATTGTTAACGTATGATTATCAACAAACTGGGCTGCGCCAGTAATAACTGTTGCCGTTGGTAAATCTGCCACCTTACGGTAGTTTGCTTGACGTAATTTACCAATCGTCGCATCTTTCTTTAAGACAGCACGCTGATAGTCCGAACGATCCGTCGCACTACGCGACAAAGTATACAAAAACTTTGACGGAATGCAGCCGACATTAATGCAAGTGCCACCATACATTTGATCCGACTTTTCAAGTAGGATAACGGATTCCCCTTTTGCCGCTAACTTAAAAGCGAGCGTTTTGCCGGCCTTACCAAAACCGACAATGACATTTTTTGCTTCTTTCATACGATCTTTACCACCCATTCTATTTTACTTATGATTATGACCAATTGGTGCCAACAGCTGGGCATTTATTTTTACAAAACTTGTTCATACCTTCATTACACAATGTCTTGAGTTGCAACGCTTTCACGCGATAGTTCTGACTTTCCCTAACTTTTTACTTACAAGTCGATTATATCACTGATAGCAAGGTGTACATCAAAATCTGAATTGGATTTAAAAAAATTCATAAAAAACCACGGTTTACCTTAAAAGTAAACCGTGGTCTTCGGACTAAGAATGCCCAACATGTTATGTTAATA
>NZ_CBDKZH010000037.1:0-13504 GCF_965300815.1 Leuconostoc sp. | reverse complement strand
GTTTATCACATAATATTCTCTTTTAATTCACGAAAAATATCATAATTCTAATTAATTTAAAATTTTTAAATTATTGATGGTATTTGAATGTACAGCTTTCCTCATGATCATTAATGACCCCCATCCCCTGTAAAAATGAATAAATGGTCACTGGGCCCGCAAATTTAAACCCCCGCTGCTTCATATCCTTAGCAACACTTTGTGATAACTCATTTTGCGCTGGAATCAGAGCAACATCAGTCACATGATGGTCAATCACCTGATCATTCGTAAACTGCCACATGTAGTTTGAAAAGCTCCCAAATGCTGCTTGTACACGTTTAATGGCATGTGCATTATTAACCGTGGCTGCAATCTTCAACCGATTTCGAATAATTGTTGCATCATTACGTAACATTGCTTCATCTTGCGCGGTCATTTGGCTGACTTGTGTCAGATCAAAATTTTTAAAGGCTTGTTTCAGACCCGCTCGCTTGTTTAAAGCAATTTCCCAGCTGAGCCCGGCTTGAAAAATTTCTAACGTTAGCAGTTCAAACAATAACCGATCGTCTTGTCTAATGGGATGTCCCCATTCAACATCATGGTAAGCAACCATCGTTTCTGACGGCCGATAATGCGTCACCCACTGACATCTCGTCACTTGTTTTTCAACCATGTCAGCACCTTTCTCACGGGATCTTGTGCTCTTTTTTCTGCTGAACGGGTTTCCCAGTAAATAACATGCGCCACTGTCGCAACCGCAATCACACTAACGCCTAGCGCCAATATCGTTTTATTTGTCATCGTAAATAGCTACCTCTTCTCTTTTTTTGGTAAAAAAAAAATCACACCAAAAGGTATGATTTTAAGTCAAGTCACTGATTACTTTGCTTGGATAGCATCGCGTGCAGCAACTGACAAGTTATAGAATGATTGGATACCCTTGTATTGTCCTGTTGAACCCAACAATTCTTCAATACGGATCAATTGGTTGTACTTAGCGATACGGTCAGTACGTGACAATGAACCTGTCTTGATTTGACCAGCGTTTGTTGCAACAACCAAGTCAGAAATTGTTGTGTCTTCTGTTTCACCTGAACGGTGTGACACAATAGCAGTGTAACCAGCTTCCTTAGCCATTTCGATAGCTTCGAAAGTTTCTGTCAAAGTACCAATTTGGTTAACCTTGATCAAGATTGAGTTAGCGGCACCCATGTTAATACCCTTTTGTAGGTATTGTGTGTTTGTAACGAAGAAGTCGTCACCAACCAATTGTACCTTCTTACCCAATTCAGCAGTGATTGTTGCCCAGTCTTCCCATTCGTTTTCATCGATAGGATCTTCGATTGAGATAATTGGGTAACGTTCTGTCAAATCTTCAAGATACTTGATGAATTCAGGTGTTGTGAATTCTTCACCTGTTGACCAACGCAACTTGTATGTCTTAGTTTCAGCATCATACAATTCTGATGAGGCAACGTCGACAGCAATAGCGATATCTTGACCTGGCTTGTAACCAGCAGCTTCAATCGCACGGATCAAGTACTTCAAAGGTTCTTCGTTGTCAGCAAAGTCAGGAGCGAAGCCACCTTCATCACCAACTGATGTTGCCTTACCGTCAGCTTCCAACAACTTCTTCAAAGCGTGGAAAGTTTCGGCACCATAACGGATAGCTTCCTTAACTGTTGGGGCACCAACAGGCATGATCATGAATTCTTGGAAGTCAACCTTGTTAGCTGAGTGTGCACCACCGTTAATAACGTTCATCATTGGTGTAGGCAAAACGTATGAGTTAACGCCACCCAAGTATGAGAACAAAGGCACACCTAATTCATCCGCAGCTGCACGGGCAACAGCAATTGACACAGCCAAAATAGCGTTTGCGCCTAACTTACCCTTGTTTTCTGTACCGTCGAGTTCGATCATAGCTTGATCGATTGCACGTTGGTCAGTTACGTCGAACTTACCAACCAAAGCCTTAGCGATAGCATCGTTAACATTGGCAACGGCCTTTGTTGTTCCCTTGCCACCAAAGCGTGACTTGTCGCCATCACGCAATTCAACAGCTTCGTGTTCACCAGTTGAGGCACCTGAAGGTACCATACCGCGACCGAAACCACCTAATTCTGTGATAACTTCTGCTTCAAGTGTAGGGTTTCCACGTGAGTCAAGAACTTCACGTGCGATAATATCAGTGATTAAAGACATCTGTCTGTTTCTCCTTTGGTTTATGGTTTTCTACCATGTATATTATATCACAGGCCAGTGGCTGAAACATAATTTGTGTACAAATTTCATGATCATTAAGAAGATATGGCCTGTTGGATCGCCTTTTTTAAACGGTATTGCATCTGTTCAAAACGCCGTGTCGTGCCCGGCATTGCGCCACTTTCAGCTCCTAACAACTGCAAAACAGTTTGTCGAAATTCTGGTGTTTTCGCAACCAGCGTTGTATTCAACATTTCGCGTAATACGACAAGCTGTTCTGGATTATACGTATCGGTTCCGCAATCAATAACAGTTTCTGCAACATCATTTGTATCTGAAATCATTTGTTTTTCGAATTCAGATTTTGCGGTGTAATATGACCGAATTAAATCCGTTGCATGATTGGATAAGGCCGTCATAAAGTAAGTTGAAAATTTTGCTCTTGGCTGAATCGTGTCAAACCGTTGCACACAACGTAGTAAAATTTCTAACCCATCTGCATACCAGTCGTCAGCCGTGATGCGGCTACTCACTTTACGTCGATGAATGTCAAACATCGCACCTTTTAAATGTTTAATTAAAACATTGTACGCAATATCATGGCCATTTTGTGCCGCACGAACGGCAGCAAGTAATCTATCTTTCCCCAACACTAATCCCCCACACTACAAGTGGCAGTAGTTAGTATTCAGGTCATCAATCGATTAACGCTGCAACAACTACTCGCACACCATTACAGTGGGTTACGTGAGCTAAATCCTTGATAAATCAACAAACTTGCGGCAACACTGGCATTCAGACTTTGGACATGACCAACCATTGGAATCGTAAGCATGACATCAACCTTTTTCTTCAACAAAGGTGAAATTCCCTTGCCTTCATTACCAATCACCAACGCCGTTGCACCTTTAGCATCCCAACGGCGATAGTCTTCCCCAGCCATATCGGTCCCAAAAATCCAAACACCACGGTCTTTAAGTTCATTAACCGTATTCACCAAATTTGTCACACGCGCAACTGGTACATATTCAATCGCACCGGTTGAAATTTTCGCTACTGTCGCCGTAAGCTGGACTGCTCGTCGCTTTGGAATGATAATCCCATGCACACCGGCTGCATCCGCTGTACGTAAAATCGACCCCAAATTGTGGGGATCTTCAATCCCATCTAAAATTAAGAAAAATGGTGCTTCTTGGCGTTCTTCTGCCCGGGCAAAAAGATCATCAATTGTGGCGTAGGTAAAGGCTGCGACACTCAAAACGACACCTTGATGATTACCACCATCAGTCAATTCATCCAGCTTTGATTTTGGCGCTTGTTGAATGACTAAGCCTCTTTTTTTAGCCAGCTGCGTCACTTCATTGCGAATTTTATCTTGCAAGCCAGTCTGTAGCCATACTTTATTGATTTCTTGCGTCCCTTTTAGTGCGGCAACACTGGCATAGTGGCCATAGACAAATTCGGCTTGGTTAGGCGTTTCTTGTTCACGTTTCATTTTACTGTTCTCCCTGATTCAACTTGTTCAAAAATCCATGTCATAAGTGATTGAATACGATCATGTTGCTGCGATAGATATAAGAAACCAAAAAGGGCTTCTACCCCCGTTGAAACACGGTAGCTCACAACATCCGTATTTTTCGCTTTCGTATGCGATTTTGCATTCCGACCACGTTTGAAATAACTCAGTTCGGTATCGGTTAGCAGATTGTCTGTTATCATCAAGTCAAACAAAGCGGCATGCGCCTTGGCTGAAACATAGTGTTTACTGCGCTTTTGTAAGTCATTCACCTTAGTTAAACCAAGTGATAACAAATGTTGGCGCACTTCAAGTTCATAGATTGCATCGCCGATATAAGCCAACGATAACCCGTTCATTTGTTCATATTGTAAATTAGTCATACTCCTATTATACGCGAGATAACGTTTGTGCGTACGAGTTTCCTGACTAAAGCAAGAACTTCTTTAGTGTAACCGGCGTCAGGCAGTGCGCCTATATTTTTGGCCTAATTGGTACTTTTTGTGGCCTAATTGGTATGACAGGCGTTAATGGCAAAAAAAAACGCTCACATCACTGTGAACGTTTTTGATGATGAATTAGGCGTCAAATGACTTAGCCACATCATCTAACTTTGGAATATCAGCAGAGGCATCAGCTTCAGCGTCAGGTTGTGCAATCACATCCCCAACCACCTTACTCTTAATCTTACGATATTCAGCCATACCTGTTCCGGCAGGAATAATCTTACCAATGATAACGTTTTCTTTCAAACCAACCAATGGATCGTTCTTTCCGCGGATTGCGGCATCAGTCAAGACACGTGTTGTTTCTTGGAATGATGCCGCAGACAAGAATGAGTTTGTTTCCAAGGCAGCCTTAGTAATACCAAGCAACACTGGACGTGCCGTTGCTGGCACCTGACCAGCAAACAAGGCTGGTTCGTTGGCGCGTTGGAAATCAGCAATATCCATCAACATACCTGGCAAAAGATTCGTTTCACCTGGATCCATGACACGTACTTTACGCAACATTTGACGGATCATAACTTCGATATGCTTATCTGACACTTCGATACCTTGCAAACGGTAAACCTTTTGGATTTCCGTCAACATGTATGATTCAGTCGTCAAAGTATCCGTTACAGCCAACAATTCCTTTGGATCGATTGGTCCTTCGTTAATGGCATCACCACGCTTAATGGCATCACCTTCAGCAAAACGCATACGCGCAGCCAATGGCAATGTGTATGTCCGTGTATCTGTTTCGCCTTCGATTGTCACAGCCTTTGTACGTTCGGCTGGATTTTCTTCGATTGAAACAACTGTACCAGTCACTTCAGAAATTTCGGCACGTCCCTTAGGAATACGTGCTTCAACAATTTCTTGCACACGAGGCAAACCTTGTGTGATATCGTTTCCACCGGCAACACCACCCGTGTGGAAGTTACGCATCGTCAATTGGGTACCTGGTTCACCGATTGATTGGGCAGCCACTGTTCCAACAGCTTCACCGACTTCAACTTCTTCACCAGTTGCCAAGTTACGACCATAATCCAACACAGAAACACCGTGTTCAGTTGTTGATGTAAAGACTGAACGAATTGTGACTTCTTCGATACCAGCAGCCACAATACGCTTAGCGATATCTTCATCAATCATTTCGTTGCGGGCAACAATCTTTTCACCAGTTTCTGGATCAAAGACTGACTTCATGGCATAACGACCCAAGATACGGTCGTACAATGGCTCAACAACAGATGTGCCGTCCATGATAGCGCGAACAGCCACACCACGATCAGAATTGTTATTCCATTCACGCACGATAACGTCTTGCGCCACATCGACAAGTCGACGTGTCAAGTAGCCAGAGTTAGCCGTCTTCAAGGCCGTATCTGACATTCCCTTACGGGCACCGTGGGTTGAAATAAACATTTCCATCACAGTCAAACCTTCACGGAAGTTCGCTGTAACTGGCAATTCAATAATCTTACCACCAGGACCCGCCATCAAACCACGCATACCGGCCAACTGCACGAAGTTAGAAATGTTACCACGCGCACCTGAGTCCTGCATCATGAAGATTGGGTTGGTTGGTTCGAAGGAAGCAATCAACTTTTCTTGGATAACATCCTTAGCCTTTGTCCAGATTTCAATGACACGTTGGTAACGTTCGTCATCTGTAATCAAACCACGACGGAACTGCTTTGTCACAGTTGCGACTTGCTTATGGGCGTCTTCCAAGATGGCTGGCTTATCTGGCAATTCAGTCACATCAGTCATAGATACAGTCAAACCTGATTCTGTTGACTTTTCATAACCAAGATCCTTCATGCGATCCAACAACAATGATGTTTCCGTTACCTTATAACGCTTGTAGACTTCAGCAATGATGTCTGACAAGAAGCCCTTCTTGAAGGAACCAACAACTGGTGTTTCCGCCAAGTAGTCATGAATGTTTTCACCAGCTTCAATGAAGAAGCGGTCATCAACACCCTTGAAGTTTTCTTCAGATGGTTCGTTAATATAAGGGAAATCAACTGGCAAAATTTCGTTGAACAACAACTTACCAACAGAAGTTACCATAATCTTTGAACGTTGTTCGTCCGTAAATGGCTTTTCTGCTGGGAATGATGATGTTTGGATACCCACACGTGTATGATAGTGGACAACCTTACTTGCAAAGGCCATTTTTGCTTCTTCAACAGAAGAGAAAATCATACCTTCACCTTCACGACCAGCTTCTTCAGTCGTCAAGTAGTAGTTTCCAATCACCATATCTTGAGATGGGGCAACGATTGGCTTTCCATCCTTTGGCGCCAAAATGTGGCCTGCGGCAAGCATCAACAAACGTGCTTCAGCTTGCGCTTCATCAGACAATGGCACGTGAATGGCCATCTGATCACCATCGAAATCGGCGTTATAGGCTTCAGTAACCAATGGATGCAAACGCATGGCCTTACCAGAAACCAACACAGGTTCAAAGGCTTGGATTCCCAAACGGTGCAACGTAGGGGCGCGGTTCAAAAGAACTGGGTGTTCCTTGATCACGTCTTCCAATACGTCCATTACATCTTCATCAGCCTTGTCAATCTTACGCTTAGCAGACTTGACGTTACCGGCTAACTTACGTGTTGTCAATTCCTTCATGATGAATGGGCGGAACAATTCGATAGCCATTGGACGTGGCAAGCCCATTTGGTTCATCTTCAAGAATGGTCCAACATCGATAACCGAACGACCTGAATAGTCGACACGCTTACCCAACAAGTTTTGACGGAAGCGACCTTGCTTACCCTTCAACATGTGAGACAAAGACTTCAATGGTCGGTTACCAGGACCAGCCACTGGACGGCCACGACGACCGTTATCAATCAAGGCGTCGACGGCTTCTTGCAACATACGCTTTTCGTTTTGCACAATGATGCCTGGGGCATTCAAATCAAGCAAACGCTTCAAACGGTTGTTACGGTTAATGACACGACGGTACAAATCGTTCAAATCAGATGTGGCAAAACGGCCACCTTCCAATTGCACCATTGGTCGCAAGTCTGGTGGGATAACTGGAATAACATCCATTACCATCCATTCAGGCTTGTTTTCTGATTGCAAGAAGGCTTCAATAATGTCCAAACGACGTACGGCACGTACACGCTTTTGACCAGTTGCTTCTTGTAATTCACGCTTTAATTGATCTGCTTCGGCAGCCAAATCAACGCTTGCCAACAAATCTTTAATTGCTTCAGCACCCATGCCAGCCTTAAAGCTAGCACCATATTCGCGCTTCAATTCACGGTATTCACGTTCAGTCAACAATTGCTTCTTTTCAACTGGTGCATCACCAGGTTCAATGACAACATATGACGCAAAGTAAATAATTTCTTCAAGTGAACGTGGTGACATGTCAAGGACAAGTCCCATACGTGATGGGATACCTTTGAAGTACCAAATGTGTGTAACAGGTGCAGCTAATTCGATGTGCCCCATGCGTTCACGACGAACTTTTGATGATGTCACTTCAACACCACAGCGGTCACAAACAATTCCCTTATATCGGATTCGCTTGTACTTACCGCAGGCGCATTCATAATCCTTTGTAGGTCCGAAGATGCGTTCATCGAACAAGCCGTCTTTTTCTGGCTTAAGTGTTCGATAGTTGATCGTTTCTGGCTTCTTTACTTCACCATAAGACCATGAACGGATCTTATCAGGAGAAGCCAAACCGATTTGCATGCTCTCGAACTTGTTAACATCGATTGCCATCTATTTGCTGTTACCTTTCGTTATTTATTAAGTTAACGTTGCCAGCCAGTCCCCGACACGTTTGCTATAAGCTAAGTTCAATATGGCATTCAACCTACCTTATAACAAACGTGCCAAAAACTGTGTGCACGTTAATTGTATATGATTAAGCTTCGTCAGTTGTGTCTGTCATTTCTTGGGCTTCTACCTTAGAGAATGCAGCCGCAACTTCTTCATCTTCTTTGTTTAAGAGATCAGGATTTGAGCGTACCAACTTTTCAAGCGCATCAACTGGCAAGATTGAGTCATCTTCATCCATTTGACGAAGTTCAACTTCATCGCCTGCGCCATCCAAGACTTGCATATCCAAGCCAAGGGCTTGCAATTCCTTCACCAATACTCGGAATGATTCTGGCACGCCTGGACGTGGGATTGGTTCACCCTTAATAATTGACTCATAGACCTTCACACGACCTGCAACGTCATCTGACTTGTAAGTCAAAATTTCTTGCAGCGTGTAAGCGGCACCATAAGCTTCAAGGGCCCAAACTTCCATTTCACCGAAACGCTGACCACCGAATTGGGCTTTACCACCCAAAGGCTGTTGCGTTACTAATGAGTATGGTCCGATTGAACGGGCGTGAATCTTATCATCAACCATGTGGGCAAGCTTCATATAATGCATGACACCAACACCAACACGCTTGTCGAAGGCTTCACCAGTACGACCATCATAAACAACTGACTTACCATCACGTGGCAAACCAGCTTCACGCAAAGCTGCTTCGATTTCATCATCGCTAGCACCGTCAAAGACTGGTGAGGCAACGTGAATACCAAGTTCCTTAGCTGCATAACCAAGATGCAATTCAAGCACTTGTCCAATGTTCATACGTGAAGGCACACCCATGGGTGACAACAAGATGTCAATTGGCGTACCATCTGGCATGTATGGCATGTCTTCTTCAGGGACAACAACGGAAACCGTTCCCTTGTTACCGTGACGACCGGCCATCTTATCACCGACTTGGATCTTACGCTTTTGCGCGATGTACACACGCACCATCATGTTTACACCTGGGGCAAGTTCATCCCCGTTTTCTGGTGTGTAAATGCGGACGTTTTGCACAACACCGCCACCACCGTGTGGCACACGCAATGAAGTATCACGTACTTCGCGGGCCTTTTCACCAAAGATGGCATGGAGCAAACGTTCTTCGGCTGATAATTCAGTCACACCCTTAGGCGTTACCTTACCAACCAAGATATCACCGTCATGCACTTCGGCACCGATACGGATAATACCGTTCGCATCCAAATCCTTCAACTGATCTTCACCAGTGTTTGGAATTTCACGTGTGATTTCTTCCGGTCCGAGCTTTGTATCACGAGCTTCTGAATCATATTCTTCGATGTGAATTGACGTATAAACATCTTCACGGACCAAACGTTCGTTCAAAACGATGGCATCTTCGAAGTTATAACCTTGCCAAGTCATAAAGGCGATCAATGGGTTTTGTCCCAAAGCTAGTTCACCCTTTTCCATTGAAGGGCCATCCGCCAAAACTTCATCAGCTTCGACATGTTCACCTTCACGAACAATTGGCTTTTGGTTATAGTTCTTACCACCGTTAGAACGGCGGAACTTCATCAATTCATACGTATCTAATTGACCGTCTTCACGACGAACACGAATTTCGCGACCATCAACATATTCAACGACACCAGCGGCACGAGAAATCATGGCAACCCCTGAGTCGTGCGCAGCCTTATATTCGATCCCTGTCCCAACAAGTGGTGCATGAGGATCAAGCAAAGGTACCGCTTGACGTTGCATGTTGGCACCCATCAAAGCACGGTTGGAATCATCGTTTTCCAAGAAAGGAATCGCAGCTGTTCCAACAGAAACAACTTGCTTAGGCGAAACGTCCATGTAGTCAATGCGGTCAATTGGTGTTTCAATGTTTTCTTCACCGAAACGGGCCATCACTGTATCATGAACGAAGCTACCATCTTCATTTAATGGTGAGTTCGCTTGTGCCACGATGTAGTTATCTTCTTCATCGGCAGTCAAGTAATCGATCTTGTCAGTTACCTTGTGCGTTGTCCAGTCAACACGACGGTATGGTGTTTCAATGAAGCCATACTTGTTAATGCGACCATACGTTGCCAAAGAGTTGATCAAACCGATGTTAGGACCTTCGGGCGTTTCGATTGGGTCAATACGGCCATAATGCGTGTAGTGCACATCTCGCACTTCAACGCCGGCACGATCACGTGTCAAACCACCAGGTCCAAGGGCTGACAAACGACGCTTGTGGTTCATTTCACCCAATGGGTTTGTCTGATCCATGAACTGTGACAATTGTGATGAACCAAAGAATTCCTTCACGGCTGCCACAACTGGTCGAATGTTAATCAATTGTTGTGGTGTCACAGTGTTAGCGTCTTGGATTGACATCCGTTCACGAACCACACGTTCCATACGTGTCAAACCAATACGGAATTGGTTTTGCAACAATTCACCAACAGAACGAATACGACGGTTACCCAAGTGATCGATATCGTCAACGTTACCAACACCTTCTTGCAAGTTCAAGAAGTAGTTCATCCCTGCCAAAATATCGGCTGGACGCACTGTGCGGTCGTCTTCCCCGATGTGACCATTACCAATCAAAAGCAATGTCTTTTCAGGGTTTTCAGGTGATTCGATCTTAATCTTTTGAAGCGTTACTGGTTCGTTCAACACAGCATCACCAGATGGTGTATACGTTGTTGTCTTGAAGTCTGGACGATCCAAGTATGGGCTAAGCTTTGACATCACTGTCTTATCAACTAATGTGCCCTTTTCGGCGATGATTTCACCTGAATCAGGATCAGCCAATGTTTCAGCCAATGTTTGGTTCAACAAACGTGTCTTCAATGACAACTTCTTGTTGATCTTGTAACGCCCAACTGATGCCAAATCATAACGCTTTGGATCAAAGAAACGCGCAACCAACAAGGCACGTGATGAATCAGCTGTCTTTGGTTCACCCGGACGTAGTCGTTCGTAAATGTCCTTCAGCGCTTCTTCAACACGTGAATCTGACATATCTTTGTGCACGTCTTTTTCCAAAGTCATGTTCAAAGCGTCATATTGGTCTGAGAAGATGTCGATAATATCAGAATCTGAACCGAAACCAAGGGCACGGACCAATTCTGTCATCAACAACTTACGTGTCCGGTCAATACGCACGTTAGC
Source organism: Leuconostoc sp. (assembly GCF_965300815.1). NCBI lineage: Bacteria > Bacillati > Bacillota > Bacilli > Lactobacillales > Lactobacillaceae > Leuconostoc > Leuconostoc sp. Next base: position 2,337 of record NZ_CBDKZH010000037.1, on the reverse strand, counting down.
GATACCCTTAGCATCTGTTTCGTATTCCAACCAAGCACCACGGTTTGGGATAACCGTTGTGCCATAGCGTGGGCGACCGTTCTTGTCGTTTTCTTGGTTGTAATAGATACCAGGAGAACGCACAAGTTGTGAAACGATAACACGTTCAGCACCATTGATAATGAACGTGCCTTGTTCTGTCATCAATGGGAAATCACCAAAGAACACGTCTTGTGACTTGATTTCACCAGTTTCATGGTTCGTCAAACGCAAAGTAACGTGTAATGGTGCTGAGTAGTTGGCGTCGTGTTCACGCGCCTCATCAATGTTGTACTTTGGTTCCATCAACTTGTAATCGACGTATTCCAATGACAAGTTGCCTTGGAAATCATCGATTGGCATGATGTCGCCAAACATTTCTTTAATACCTTCATCCAAGAACCATTGATATGACGCCGTTTGAATTTCAATCAAATTTGGCACATCAAGCACTTCTTTGATGCTAGCATATGAACGACGAGTACGGTGCTTACCGTACTTTACTAAATGTCCTGCCACATTTATCACCTCGTTTGTTTTTCGCTGCGTTTTGTTTGTTACAATTCAGTTACAAGATGGTGATTCCCACCGAACTTGACCCCGAATAGGCACAAAAAAAGCAATCGCCGCTGTTTCCGCAGACAACGTTTGCTTCAATATAAAGGTATTGCGGACAATATTTCGCAAAAAGCCATATTTATTCACAGTATTACTAAGAATAATTATACGCCTTTTGCAATCATTTGCAAGCCCTTTGCGGGAGACACACAGTGGTGCTACCCCTTTTAATTAAACATGTTCAACATCAAATTCTGGGACATCTGGATCACGCGCAATATCAACTAATTGTAAGAAATTATCTGGATCAAGTGCCGCTGTCCCAACCAGCACGCCATCAATATCTTTTTGTCGCATAATTTCGCGGGCATTATGCGGTGTCACTGAACCCCCATATAAAATACGGACTTGTTCAGCAATCACCGGTGAATATAACTTTGCCAAAGTTTGGCGAATCAAATGCGCAGCCTTTTGCGCTTGATCCGCACTGGCTGCTTCACCTGAGCCAATGGCCCACGTTGGTTCATAAGCAATCGTCACATTCCGAATTTGATCAACTGAGACACCAGCAAGCGCCGCTGCCACTTGCGCCACAGAGGGTTCAGCATCCATAAACTGCGCGTACGTACTCATATCTTCATCTACGTCAATAATTGGTCGCAAGCCGTTACGTAAAGCGGCCGTGACTTTCAAGTTCACCGTCGAATCCGTTTCGTTGAAGAACTTCCGACGTTCAAAATGACCAATCAAGACATAAGTTGCCCCAATATCTTTTAACGCTTTGGGTGATGTTTCGCCAGTATAGGCCCCACTGTCTTCCCAGTGCACATTTTCCGCGACAACATGAACGGGCGTTTCTTTCGTTGCGCGCACCATATCTGCCAAAAACAAATCTTGCGCTGCAATGCCCGTTTCAACAATATGTTGATCCGGCACCTTGCCATTAACTCGCGCCAAAAAATCCGTGACGTCGGCCTGCAACTTATTAATCTTCCAGTTTGCGACCACAAACGGCACGCGTTTTGCCTTGTGCATCTTCGCCATCATTTATCATCTCCTCGCAACATGACAAACATGAAGATTGCTTCAATTAGTAGCAACATCGCTGTATATTGCGCTTCTTCATTCACTAGACGTAATAAAATGTAACTCACAACCAGCACACCTAATCCCATCCCCGTTTTCACGAGTGATCGTTGATGCTTACTCCGTGCCAACAACTCCGATAAGTGTTGGTTTTCTGATTGCAACTCCGACACATCCAGTTTCAATGCTTCAATCTGATCGAGCATTTTATCATTTTCTTGCTGCATTAAATCAAAATCTGATTGTGATAAGACATCTTCAGTTTTTGGTTCACGCTTTGTTCGTTTGAAAAGTAACATTATTATTCTCCATTACCACTATTTTACCACAAGAAAAATCAGCATTGCGTGCCTGACATAACAAAAAAGCTATTTTATCAGTCATCTGATAAAATAGCTTGGATGCAGCCGGCGGGAGTCGAACCCGCACGCCCTAAACGGGCACAGGATCCTTAATCCTGCGCGTCTGCCAATTCCGCCACGGCTGCGATGTTGTTTGTATTGACAACTCTATTAGTTTAGCTTACTCAACACAAGATGTCAATATTTTTTATCAAAAATCCTAAAAATGATAGCTTAATAAAACACCATTTAACCCCTGCACCGCCCCTCTTTCCTACTCCAAATCCGCAAAAAAATCCTCTGTTTCATATAGAAGACTTTTATTAACGCAAAA
>NZ_CBDKZH010000036.1:0-13950 GCF_965300815.1 Leuconostoc sp. | reverse complement strand
CTGAATGTTTGATAAGACGGCGATATTCGGATAGTTATTATGATAATTACGTGTGAAAACGTTGAAAAATAAATAAAAAAATGAAAACGTTTACAAAAAGTAACAAAAAGACTTGTGTAAACGTTTTCATTCGTGTAAAATAGTTCTAGTAAATATGTTATGCAATCAATGCATGATCAGAAATAAGGAGCGATTTAAAAAAATGAATGTAGCACTTTTGTTGGCGCTTGTGCCAGCACTAGCATGGGGTTCAGTTGGCCTTGTTAATACTAAAATGGGTGGCTCAGCCGGTCAACAAACACTTGGGATGACTTTTGGTGCGTTGATTTTTGGTTTGGCCACAATGTTTTTCTACGTGATGCCAAACCACGCTTACTTGGGGTCACAAATTTGGATCGTTGGGATTCTTTCTGGTTTGGTTTGGGCGGTTGGAACTGCCGGCCAATTCTTAGCCATTAAGGATTTGGGTGTGTCACTTGCCATTCCGTTGTCAACTGCGGGTCAAATTGTCACCAACGCTTTGATGGCCGCTGTGGTCCTTGGCGACTGGAAGACAGGTAAGATGTGGGCGATTGGTATTATCTCAATCGTTGCCGTGGTGATCGGGGCAACTTTGATTTCTGCCCGTGATAAGGCACAAAAGTCAGACGTTGCAGCGCAACAAGCCGCAACAAAGAGTATGACCAAAGGGTTGGTTTATCTGGTTATTTCAACTGCTGGTTATATGTTCTACTTCGTTTTGCCAAACTTCTTGAACAAAATTGGTTACATTTCAGATGCGATCAAGGCAAAGAATAACGGTGTTGACTATATGACAGCAATCGTTGGCCCACAAGCCATCGGTCAAGTTATCGGTGCTTTCTTGATTGTGATCTTTGTTTTGAAAGAAGCAGATCAAATGTTTGAAAAGCCAACTTGGAAGAATATTTTGACTGGTTTGGTTTGGGCAACAGGTAACATCTTTATGTTCATCTCAGCCGCTAACCCAGCCGTTGGGCAAACAATTGCCACAACGTTCTCACAACTTGGTATCATTGTTGCAACATTCGGTGGTATCTACTTGCTTGGTGAAAAGAAGTCAAGCTACCAAATGAAGATGATTATTGTCGGTACAATTCTTGTTGTCATCGGTGCAATCATCATCGGCAATATCAACCAATTTGCATAAGATACTTAAAAACCAGCTGCGTCTGGTTTTTTTTTGATCACAAAAAAAGACTAGCGACATGTTGTCGTTAGTCTTTTGAGTGATTACTTTTCAACTTTTAGAATTTCAACTTCAATACTGTCACCACTTGGCAATGGCACAGCAACTTTGTCGCCAACCTTTTTACCAAGTAAGGCCACAGCCATAGCTGATTCGTTTGAAATCTTACCAGCAAGTGGATCTGATTCTGTTGACCCAACAATCGCATATGTTTCAGGTTCTTCGTCGGGTAATTCCTTGAAGGTTACTGTCTTACCGAGTGATACTTCATCAGAAGCCGTAGCATTTGGATCGATGATTTGAGCATTTTCAATCATCTTCTTCAAAGTTAAGATACGACCTTCAACGAAGGCTTGTTCATCTTTGGCAGATTGATATTCAGAGTTTTCAGACAAGTCACCGTATGAACGGGCGATTTGGATACGATTGGTAATTTCAGGACGTTGATTTGAGATGAGATCTTCCAATTCAGCTTGTAGCTTTTCACGACCCTCAGCTGTCATTGGAAATACTTTTTCTTCTGACATAAAAAATAATTCCTTTCAATTTTGCGACATTATCGCAAATAATAAGCAAAATGAGCATATCATGCAGGCTTTGAACTTGCAAGCTTTTTTTGCCGGGCAAATGAGAAAATAAGCCCAAGTAGTGCGACACTGGAAATGGCAACGCCTAGCCACCAAAGTGGCGGCGTATAGCGCCAAGTGACGATATGCCGACCAGGGGTTGTTTTAATGGCAATAAAGTAATCAGCCACTAGCGCGGGTTTAACGGGTTGACCATCAAGGGTAATGTGCCAACCTGGCGCTTTTGGAATGGTGGTCATGATTAAGGGTTGGTCGGCTGTTGTCGTGATAGTACCGGTTAATTGACGTGGACTAGATGCCGTGATGTGTAATGGTTGCTTGGCCAATGTGGCAGCTTGTTGCTGGAATAGGTTTTGATCAATATGGTATAAGGTCACGTTATTGAGCACTAAAAACTTCGTTTGTTTAAATCGAATAGTGACGGTTTGTGGTTGTGATTTAGCGTTAGCGGCGAGGTTAATCACAATCGTATGACGATAGGAGCTGAATTGTTTAATCACTTGACCATTGAGCAGCAAATCGAAATCTTTGATTTGCAGGCCGCTACCAATTGTTAGATAGTAACTGTCATTGGTTGTTGGCGTGAATTGCAAATCTAAGCTGGCAGGTCGCGTGGGATCTTTTTTGGTAATGACGGCGTCGGTAATGATCGTTGGTGGCGTCGTGATGTTATGGCCAATAACCTGATTAAAATTAGCAACTTGCAAAGGCGATGTTGTTGCCCCAGTCAAGTTTTGCCATAAATTGGCTTGGTTTTGCATTGGATTATTGGTGAGTAATTTTGTTGAAAGCGCTGCGTTGTTTGCTGCAAAGGCAACTGGCAGGGCGTAGGAATTTTGCCACACAGCGGTTGTCTGATTGCGCGCTTTTAGATGGTAAAAACTAGTATCTGGCCGGTGGCCAATCCGCAAGTTTTGTGGATCACCAGGTTGTCCTGGCGTTTGTGCACTCGGGGTAATGACGTATTTCATGCCTAACAAAGCATCCGATAATAGGCTACCGTTACTATAGTTGACGAAATTATCCCCATCTGGCTGACCAAAATAGCCAAAGAACGTTGGCGTTGATTTTGAGATGGATGAACTGAAATGGGCGCCACTATTATAGTTGAACATCATGGCATCCCCGCGCGTACGTTGAAAGGCCTGGGCGCCACGATCCCACGGCTCGCCATGCTCATGGGTCCTGTCGGCGCCCTGTAGGGATTGAATGGCGCGTTGATATTCGGTATTTGTTAAATAAGAAAAATGATTGAGCGTTGCATAGACATTGACAGTGAGGCTGCCAAGGGTTACCAAAAATAAGAGGGGCAAGCGCAGACGGTCAGATGATTGGAAGAGCAATAGGGCTAGCGTGATTAAGAAGAGCCCTGCGAAAATGGCGATGGTGCGGTGGTTGATATAAGAAACGTGCTGATTTGACATCAGTGCGTAACTGACAATTGCCATCATGACAGCGAGGTATCCAACGACTGTGACGGCTTGCGGTTGCCAAGTTGGTTGCCATGAGAGCGCTGCAAGATAAATAATGAAAAAACTAATAATGAAACTAAACCGGTAAGGATACCACACAGGGTACTGGAACCCGTGAAAGAGTAACGTCAACGGCGCCCAGGTTGTGGCCACGATTAAGAAGACGATAATGATAAAACCGCCGACTTTCACGCGCCAGTGCCATAAGTTGGTTGTTAAAAAGGTAATAAAAGTAATCAACACGAAGGCTGACACATAAAAGTTTGCTAAACCGGTCTGCATTTGATCAAAATCAAAGCTGCCAGGAATGAGTTTAAAAACAAGCTGTAGTGGATTGTTATCAAATCGCCAAGTCAGTGGTGAGTTATACTGCGATTTACCGATGCGTAATTGATAAATTGTGGGTAAGAGTAACCAGGCGCTTAGGGCACCAGCCGTTAAGCTCCCGTAAACAAAGCGTTTAAAAATTTGCCAGCGCGGCTGAACTTGTTGTGGCCAAGTGAGGCGCCAGAAAAAATAAAGGACAAGGAAAATAGCAATCATGTAACCAATATAGTAGTTACAAATAATGGTGGCGCCTAACAGTAGTGCATAACGCCACCAAGTGGCTTGTACAAATAGGCGTTCAAGCTGGAGAATAACCAGTGGCAACAAAATCGCTGCGTCCAGCCAAAGGAGATTTAAATCATTGGCCACAAACCAACCAGACAGGGCATAGTTGACGGCAAAAAGCGGCACGTAATAGCCTCGTTGTAGGTTTAAGCGCGCTAGCAAGTAGGCCATGGTGAGGCCAGCGGCGCCAAATTTCAGAACGGTGACCCCTAAAATGGCTGCCGGTAAGTTGATGTTGGGGACGACTAAAAAAATGAGATTAAAAGGGCTCATTAAACAATAAGCCCATTCACTAATCATGTCGCCACCAAGGCCGTTACTAAATGAATAAAAGAAGCTACTTGGATGGGACAAAAAAGCTGTTTTAAAGGCAGCAAATTGGTCAATATATTGTTGTCCCAGATCAACCGTTAAGATGGAGTTCGTACCAAAAGGTGCCATCCCGCGATAAGCATAATAAGTCAGCATGATCACGGCCGGGAACCAAAAACTTAACGCGATTGGGGAAATAAAAAATCGTTTAATCGTCATATTACTAATATACCAAATTATCGGGATATTTTTAGCGCAAAAACTGGATTTGTGGTAATCTAGTTTAAGTAGTTTATTGTTAAATTGGGGATAAATATGCAACGAAATCCGTATTTAGAAGATCGGGATAAAAAAAATAGCGTCAGTGCTAACTTGCCAGTACGCTTAAATATATTATTAGGCATTGCGCTAACGTTGATGATTGCCTTAGTCATCCAGTTAGCGTTTTTAACGATTCAACAAGGGTCCTACTACCAAGGCGAAGTCAATCGTAGTGATGAAACGATTGAAAAAGGTAACGTTCCGCGTGGGATGTTTTACGATTCAACCGGCCGCGTGATTGTTGGTAATAAAGCACAAGCGGCGATTACCTTTACTCGTGGGACGTCCGTTACAGCAGCGAGTATGCGGCAAACTGCTATTAAGTTGAGCCGATTTTTAACGGTTGATACGCAACGTTTGAGTGAGCGTGCCAAAGCGGAATTTTACTTGGCTGATGACAAACAAAGTCAAAAGGTTGCCAAGCAAGTCACAAAGGCAAATGCTAAAAAAGGGGCAACCCTGACACCTGCTGAAGTGAATAATTTGATGGTTAATTACGTCCTCACCCATCATTTGACGGATAATGTGGATGATAACGCTGCGATGATTTTCCAACGGATGAGTGGGGCTTATACATTGTCGACCACCTTCATTAAAGAATCTGACGTGTCAAATCAGGAATTAGCCGAAATTGGTGAACGTCTGAGTGAGTTCCCAGGGGTTAAATTAGGTACGAGTTGGACGCGTCAATACCCAGAAGGGGATGCCTTTAAAGCGCTTGTTGGGACAGTGACGAATGAAGCGACTGGTTTGCCAGAAAACCGCTTGCATACTTTGCTGGCGCAGGGTTATTCACAAAATGAACCAGTAGGTAATTCAAGTCTTGAGATGGATTATGAATCGATCCTGAAAGGATCAGCCTCTCAGACGTTGGTCACGACAAATAGTGATGGCCAAGTGAAGTCGTCACAAGTTAAATATAATGGGCAAGCTGGGGATAACATTAAGCTGACAATTAATGCGCGTTTCCAAAGTGAAGTCCAAAAGATTTTGGAAGATAACTTACCAGGCGGTGATGTGCAAGGTGCTTACGCCACGGTAATTAATCCCTATACTGGTGGAATTTACGCCATGGCCGGGGTTGATCGTGATGCCGCGACAGGTAAGAAAACAGCCAATCCCCTGGGTAACATTAATCGTGGGATTGTCATGGGGTCGGTGGTAAAGCCAGCGGTGCTCGCAACAGCCTTCCAAAAGGGCGTCATCTCAGCTAACAACACGGTCTTAAATGACCAAGCCATTAAGATCGCTGGGACCCCAGAAATTACGTCTTACTGGAACCGTGGCGGAAAAGCCATTCCAATTGATGCACAAACTGCGCTAGAACGATCATCCAACACGTACTTTGTGCAGTTGGGGATGAAGATTGGTGGCCAGACTTATAGTCCTGGCTCACCATTAGCGTTACATGCGGACGCTTTCCAGACGTTACGTAATGGGTTAGCTCAGTTTGGTCTAGGCACTAAGACTGGCATTGACATTACGGGGGAAACGGCCGGTTATCGTGGCCCAACTACCGGTGAAGCACGTGGTAAGTATTTGTATGAGTCATTTGGACAATATGATACTTACACGACATTACAACTCGCCCGATATGTCGCAACGATTGCTAACGGCGGTTACTTAGTACAACCACATGTGGTTGGTTCAATTTTGCAAAGTCAGCCCAATAGTGATCGTGCCAAGACAGTTTGGACAGCGTCACCGATCGTTCAAGGCCAGGTTAATCTCTCACCAAGTGAGTGGTCAATCATCAAAGAAGGGATGAATCGTGTTGCCAATGGGTCGGATTCTTGGAACACGGGTGGTTCCGACATGCATAAATTAGTACCAAAAGTTTATGCTAAAACAGGAACAGCGGAAACTAAGACTAACGGCCATGATACGTTTACTGAATCGATGGTCGCTTATGTGCCCGATCAGCCTTTTGCTGTTGCGATGGCCATTCCGGGGATGAACAATTACTTGGATGGTACGAACGGTAAAATATCAGCTAAAATCATTGATGCTTATTGGCAGTATGTTGAAGCGAAACCAGATGCAAAATAAAACACCTGAAAATGACTTTCAGGTGTTTTTTATTGCTTTGAAATTGCAACGGATTGGGCGATATAAGTATCGGGGTGTAAAATAAGTTGCGTGATAAATTCGGCAACGCTTGTGCGTGTAATTGGGCCACCAACAATTTGTTCGTGGGGATCAGTTTGGACGTGAATGGTCTGCATGATGTTATCATCAAGTAGCTCATTAGGCCGAATAATCGTATAATCGAGTGCCGACGACATAATCCGTGCAACGGCAGCGGCTTGATCGCCCATATAGGTGTTTTCGTTATCGGTTGTGCCGAGTAGATTAGCCCAAAGATCACGCTTGTCATCGGGTAGTTCATTATGGACACCGATTGTGGCCACCCAAATCAAACGCTGCACACCGGCAGTGTGCATGGCATTAACCACACTATTTGCAGCTGATTTTTGGCGGCCTTCAGCACCAATATTGGCATAAACGATGTCCACATCCTTCATCGCTGTGACGAGGGCATCTTCGTTAACGGCATCTAAGGCTCGAATGCCATGATCCGGCCGTGCGTGAAGTGAGGTTAAGATCGTTTCGGTATTGGTATGGGCAAGCATCGGCACCACAAGTTTTGCGATTTGGCCATTGGCCCCTAAAATTAGTAGTTTTGTCATGATTTTATTTTAGCATGAAACGTCCAGAAGGGGTACAATGGTTATTAGTAATGGCAGCATGACAGTGTGCTATTTGATCGACAATACTGGATACCCGTCTCCTGGCAGCAGCCGGGTGGGTGCAACTGATCATTGTTGAAAAGATGGGGGTCAACTAGCACGAACTGATCATGCCACCACGAACCGAAAAAGTTATTTAAAGGAGCCATACTCATGGAAATTAATTTAGTTCTAGCACCTGAACAATCGCCAGCTACATTATTAGAGATGCAGGCTGCGCATCCTCAAAATTTCTTTTATTTGGGGAAAGTGTCGCAACTATCCGGCACGAATCTTTTGATTGTTGGTGAACCGGCATTAGTTCAGCAATTTAAGCGACCAATGCCTTTTAACAGTCGCGTCATTAATGGAGAATTGCACGGTAATTTTATCCATCAAATTGCGTTCCAAAGTAAGGAACATAATGATGAATTGATTGGTCAATTGGTGTCAGCCAATGCCATTTTGGCACAAAGTGCGGATGGTAAGTCTGAGTATATGTTATGGACTTTTTGGCCAAATCAAGAAGCACTTGTTGAATTTTTGGAAAGTGATACTTATAAGCAAATGCAACGGTTGATGCGCAATGCTTATACGACGACTTACGCCCATGTGCTGTCAGAAGATCATCTCTCATTGATGCATAAAAAAGATGATGACAACAATCAAACGCAAAGCGTTTAAAACCGTTGCTTGCAATCCCTAAATTTCTACGCTAAAATGATGTCATAACTAAATAACACGATCTGGGGTGCCGAGTTGGCTGAGAAATACCCATTGAACCTGATCGCGGTAATGCGCGCGAAGGGAGATTCATTGATGAAGACTAATAAGTGGGTTAAACCATACTTTTTATGACCGTCACCTGTTTTTCCTGTGCGAAAAAAGGTGACGGTTTTTTATTTTTCTCGATCAGCAGCCCCAGTTCAGCAGAGGAGACGATTGTGGCAACAACGACAACAGCAAGGCTTGTTTCTCGGCGAACCGTACGAAAAATGGTGTTAGCAGGCGTGCTAACAGCCTTATCATTTGCGACATCTAGCGTCGTGGTGCTCCCCAATATGGCACCGTTTCAACATTTTTTTAATGTCATCACAGCGGTGTTGTTAGGCCCTTGGTATGCGATTGCCGTGGCTTTTTTGACCGGCAGCTTGCGGATGATTTTAGCAGGACGTCCGATTTTGGCAATTGTTGGTGCGGTGATTGGTGCGGGCTTGGCCGGTTTTTTATATCGCTGGACTGGCAAGTATAGCGCGGCGGTGATTGGTGAAGTGATTGGGACTGGGGTGATTTCAGCGATAGTTGCCGTACCGCTGATGAATGTGCTATACCATGCTCATGTGCCAAGCCTTTTCTTCTATATCCCTTTCTTTATGCCGGCCGCAACCTTCGGGGCTGTGTTAGGCTACTTATTCTTAAAAGTGACCCAAAAAACTGGTTTGTTGGGTCGTTTAATGGATCGTTTCTAAACAAAATGAACGAGGTTAAATATGGATTTAAAAACTTTAAAAACAACATCGCCTTTAGTATTTAACTATGCTAACTATGTAACACCCCAATTTGTGGCTAACGTTGTCAATGTGGTTGGTGGCTCACCAATTATGGCCCGCGAAATTGCTGAATTTCCAGATTTAGTGGGCGTCAGTGAGGCCGTGGTGATTAATACAGGCACTTGGCGTCGGGCGGAATTACTGGAAACCATTAAATTAGCGCAATTGGCTAACCAAGCTAAAAAAGTTGTAGTCTTGGACCCAGTGGCGGTTGGGATACCATCGCGTAGTGTGCCTGTTAAAGCGGTGATGGCAGATGCCAAAATTGATATTATTCGCGGTAATGCAGCGGAAATTGCCTGGTTTGCCGGCATTGATTTTGCCAGTCATGGCATTGATGCTACTGGTGAGGGGGATTTGCTCATGATTGTACAGCAGGCTGCCAAGAAAACTGGTGCTATTATTGCGATGAGTGGCGCCACGGATGTGGTGAGTGATGGGATGACAACGCAAACGATTGCCGTCGATGTCCCGTTATTGGCCACAAATGTGGGAACGGGCGATGCGCTGTCTGCTTTGATTGGTGCTTTTAACGGCGATGAAGTTTCAGTCACCAATACGGTACGGGCCATGGCGATGATGAAGTTAGCTGGCGTACAGGCCGCAAAAAAAGTTACGACTCCTGGTTATTTTGCCAATCAGGTTTTAGATGAACTCTACTTATTAACAGCAGAAGCTTTAGAATCATTTATGGCTCAAGAGGTAAAAAATGGTCTATGAAACCCCACTAGTCATGACAATTGCAGGCACTGATTCTAGTGGTGGCGCGGGTATGACCGCTGATTTAAATACATTTGCGGCCCACGGCATTTATGGTGCGAATATTGTCGTATCCGTGACTGCTCAAAATACATTGGGTGTCCAACACGTGCACATGCTACCCCCTGACATGGTGATGGCGCAACTCCAATCGGTAGCAGACGATTTGGCAATTCGCGCGGTAAAAACAGGGATGCTCGGTGATGCAGCCACGGTTAAAACAGTCGCACAAGGACTGCAGCAATTTAATTTTGGGCCATTAATTTTAGATCCCGTGATGGTGGCTAAAGGTGGTGCCCAGTTACTGTCGGATGAAGCTGTGGCATCTGTACGGACGACATTGATGCCGTTAGCCACGTTAATTACCCCAAATATTCCTGAAGCTGAGGTCTTAACCGGTCGCACAATTCAATCGCCGAGTGACATCATGGCAGCAGCTGACAGGTTGCACAGTTTTGGGACGAAAAATATTTTAATCAAAGGTGGCCATGGCAATGCACACATGGTGACAGATTATGTGCGCTTAGAAAATGGCGAACATTTTTGGTTGCAAACAACACGATTTGATACGCCTAGAACCCATGGTACTGGCGATACAATTTCAGCAGCAATTACTGCCCAACTAGGGTTGGGCGTAACGCTGAAAACAGCGATTATGCATGCCAAAGCGTATGTCGATGCCACAATTCGCGATGGTATTGCGGTCGGTCATGGGCATGGGCCATTGAACCATTTTCCAAAAGTGACGGCTGAAAATCAGCCGGAGGTGTACGATGAGATTTGATCCAGCAGTATTAGCACGCTATTTTGTCTGTGGCACACAAGACGTGGCCAATGAGACAGTTTTTTTTGATGTGTTGACCCAAGCACTACAGTCAGGCATTACGCTGTTTCAATATCGGGAAAAAGGGCCCGGTGCTTTGACGGGGAATGATAAATTACGGGTGGCACAGCAGGTACGTGATTTAACCCAGCAATACGATGTGCCGTTAATCATCAATGATGATGTGGCTTTGGCGCATACCGTTCATGCGGATGGGGTGCATTTTGGTCAGGGAGATGGCGAACCAGCCGAAAATATCCAAACTGCCGGTAATCTTGTGGTTGGTATTTCGGTATCCAATCAGCAAGAATATGCCCGAATTGCGCACCTAGCCGGTATTGATCATATCGGAGTTGGGCCGGTTTATCCAACAACTAGTAAGGCTGATGCGAAACCGGCTATTGGCGTTACGGGATTACAGACATTAGTGGCGACAAGTCAATGGCCGAGTGTGGCCATTGGTGGGATTCAAACAGATAATTTAGCGGCTGTCTTAGCCACTGGTGTTGATGGTGCGGCAGTAATTAGTATGATTAGTCAGAGCCAAAATATTGCAGCAACACTGGCGTTTTGGCAACAAATCACCACAAAAAAAGAGCCATAAGGCTCTTTTTTTAAACGAATTGTTCTGATAGTTGCAGGAATTCATCGATATCTTGTTGAATTAAGTCAGCACCCGCTTGCCAGAAGTCAGGTTGTGTCAAATCAACGTCGAGATGCTTTTTGGCAAGTTCTTCAGCTGTCATATTAGCTGTGTCCCGTAGCAATGCGATGTATTTGTCTTCAAAATTAGCCCCATCTTGTTGGGCACGTGCGTAAATACCCGCTGAGAAGAGATAGCCAAAGGTATAAGGGAAGTTATAGAATGGCACAGAATCAATGAAGAAGTGGAGTTTTGATGACCAGAAGTGAGGATGGCGGACATCTAACATACCATCAAAAGCAGCTTCTTGCGCAGCATCCATCAATTCGTTCAAACGTTGTGGCGTCACAACCCCGTTTTGACGTTCGGTATAAAAAGCATCTTCAAATAGGAAGCGGGCATGGATATTTAAAAACATCGCAATCGGATTGGTCATTTTAGCATCTAACAGTACCAGCTTTTCAGCATCAGACTTTGCACCGCGAACGTTAGCATCATTGACAATGAGTTCAGCAAACGTGGATGCCGTTTCGGCCACGTTCATGGCATAGGCATCACGCCAAAGTGGTAGGTCAACAAGTTGTGCCGAGTGGAAGGCATGTCCCAACTCATGGGCAATTGTTGCCGCATCATTAACAGAACCCGTATATGTTAAGAAAATACGTGATTCATGTAAGTCAGGCACAGATTCCATGTAACCGCCAGGCTGTTTGCCTGGTCGATTTTCCGCTTCAATCCAACGCTTCTCAAAAGCCATTTTGGCAAAATCAGCCATTTTAGGTGAGAATTGGCCGAATTGTTCAATAATGAAAGCTGCGGCATCATCATAAGACACATCGGTTGGTTGGTAATCACCAACATGCGTTAAGGGCGCCACTTGATCTTGCCAGCCGAGCTTTTCAAGACCCAAAAGTTGCTTCTTTCGTTCAAAGTAGGGTTTAAACATCGCCTTGTTGGCATCTACGACGGCCCACATCGCATCCAAAGTGGCTTGTGACATGCGGTTCATTTCGAGTGGTTGTTCAAGATGTGACTGGTAACCATGAGCTTTTTGGTTCGTTAAACGGAAACCGGCTAAATGATTGAGCGTATCAGCGGTGAGATTTTCGGCACTGGCCCACATTTTTTCGTAGCTCGCCATAATGTTGGCACGTGTTTCGTTGTTAGGCTCACCATCTAACATGTTCAAAGCTTGACCAGCAGAAATCTGTCGCTTTTGGCCATCTTCGGCATCCGTATAAGTTAGGGATAGACCAGCCGAAATCGTATCATAATGTTGGGACCAAGCTTGTTGTCCATCTAAATCAAATTGATTAATTAAGGCTTCGGTGTGATCATCTAGTAAGCGCTTGGCATCGGTGCGTAGCTCGGTGAGGTAGAATTGAATGGGACGCAAACGTTCGGTTGCGAGAGCGGCTGCAAATTCAGTGTCATCAAGTTGTAATAGCAGTTTTTTAAATTGATTCATGGGTGCCGCGAAAGCGACAAAGAGTTGCCCAAGTTTGTCAAAGTGAGGGCCGTAGGCGCTGTTACCGTAATCAACTGATGCCCAACCATTAATGAAAATACTAATCGTCCCTAAACCAGCACCGATTTTTTGTGCTAAATCAGACAAGTCAGCAATTGTCTCGGCAGATGGCTGGGCTTGAGCGACTTGTTGTGCAAAAAATTGAATATCTTGCGCAACAGTTTGGTACTTATTTGCCAGTTCTGGAGACGTAATGCCGCCGGGATAAATGCTGTCTAAATCCCATGTCTGTGAATACACCATGTGAATACCTCTTTTATGATTTTCTTTCAAGTATACCATTTTATCATTTAAACATTGCAACATGATGAAGAAATTATCATGAAATGACGTGAAAATAATAGAAAAATTGTTTGCGGGGATGTCAGCGGTAGTGTAAAATTGTTGTTTTAAGGGGTAAACAACTATGCAAAACTTAGTCAAATGGCTACTCGGCTTTGTATTGGTGATGATTGTGATTTTGGTAGTCGCCGGACAATATTTTTTCCACGTCGCCCAAGTGCGAGATCCAAAATCGAATCAGCCGGATGCATTACGTCAAAAAGATGATCCACTGTATCGCTATGAACATGATTTTTTAGCACGTGACAAGCAAGTTTGGTATGAAACGACTGCTGATGGGCTTAAGCTTGATGCTTGGTATGTGCTAGCGGCGCAAAAAACCAATAAAACGGCCATTTTGGCACATGGTTGGCATAATAATAAAACGACCATGGCGATTTATGGTGAGTTATTCCATGAATTAGGTTATAACGTGTTAATTCCAGATAACCGCGCGCACGGGCAATCACAAGGTAAAATCATTGGCTATGGCTGGCTAGATCGGCGTGATTATATTCAATGGTTGAACCAAATCATTGCCCGTAATGGCCAGGATTCAGATATTGTCATGTATGGGATGAGCATGGGTGCGGCCACGGTCTTATCTACTTCTGGTGAGGCTGACTTGCCTAAGCAAGTCAAGGCCGTGATTGCTGATTCGTCGTACACGAGTTTACTGGAAGAAATCAAACACGAAGCCAGCGAAATGTATCATTTACCGTGGTTTCCGCTGGTGAATGTGGTTTCCGGTATTTCTAAGTTACGAGCCGGTTACTTTTATGCAGAGGCGAGTCCGCTTAAGCAAGTGGCTAAAAGCAAGACGCCGACGTTCTTGATTCATGGCGACGCGGATACGTTTGTCCCAACTAAAATGGTCTATCCATTGTACGAGGCCCTCAAGGTACCGAAAGCACTATGGGTCACGTCTGGTTCAAAGCACGTGCAAAGTTTCCACGATCACCCACAGACTTATCGTGATAAAATTCAAGCTTTCTTAGCTCAGTATGATCAATAATTTAAAAAACACCAGTCTATCGCCGATAGACTGGTGTTTTTTATCAAAGGACTTAATGAACATGATATAAT